>JAGCAV010000364.1 GCA_017652545.1 Lachnospiraceae bacterium | reverse complement strand
TCATAATAGGCCTTAATGGCCGCCATGCGCTGATCATCAATGATCAGCTGCCCGTTCACCTCATTTTGGGAAAGATATTCGGTCACCTCCGCCATGTTGACAATGGCAGCTGTCGGGATCCCGAAAGTTTCTTCGATCTGCTTTAAGGCGCTTTTTTCGGTATCTCCGCGTTCCATCCGGTCAACTGAGACCACCAGCCCGACCACTTCAATGTTTCCCTGGGCTTTCAGGATGGGGAGCGTTTCTTTGATCGAGGTCCCGGCTGTGGTCACGTCCTCAATGATCACGACCTTATCTCCCTCGCCTACAGGTCCGCCGAGCAGAATGCCTGTATCGCCGTGATCCTTGATCTCCTTGCGGTTGGACAGATAGCGGACCTCTTTTCCGTAGTCCTCACTCAGCGCGATGCTGGCAGCCACACTTAAGGGGATCCCCTTGTAGG
This sequence comes from Lachnospiraceae bacterium, assembly GCA_017652545.1. The sequence continues at coordinate 2,345 of JAGCAV010000364.1, read as the reverse complement.
CAGGTCCGAAAAGGACATCAAAATCCAGCCCGAAGTGGTCACGGATCGCCCTGGCATAATAGCGGCCCAGGCGATGCAGCTGCTGTCCGGTCCGATAGTAGCCGGTGTTGACAAAGAAGGGAGTCTTCCGCCCGCTCTTGGTTACGAAATCCCCGAACCTGAGCACCTGACATTCCACCATGAATTCAATAAATTCCTGCTTATATGTTTCCATTATCCCTCCCGCAGTTTCTGCCTGTCTCCTGACACATCTGCCCGCCATTCCCCATTTCCCGGGACGCGGTCACCGTTACCTATCATATCTGTAAATCAGTGATCAAACAAGGGGCTTTGGGATTTTTTTCGCACTTTTTCCATTTATCTGACACAGCCGACCAGTTCCCGGATATCATGGATGTCATATTCTTCCATAAAGATGCCGATCTCCTCCACAATTCCGGGCATCAGCCCGGGATCATGAAAATTCATGGTGCCGACCGCCACGGCACTGGCGCCGGCCATGATCATTTCCAGCGCATCCTCGGCTGAGGCAATTCCGCCCATCCCGATCACCGGGATGCCGACGGCCTGCGCCACCTGCCAGACCATGCGCACGGCAATGGGGTGAATGGCCGGTCCTGACACGCCGCCGGTCCGGTTTGCGATCGCAAAAGTCCGCCGCCGGATGTCGATCTTCATGCCCGTAAAGGTATTGATCAGCGACACCGCGTCCGCGCCGCCTGCCTCCACTGCCCTGGCCATCTCCGCAATATCCGTCACATTGGGGGAAAGCTTCATGATCACAGGAACAGCCGCCTTCTCTTTCACGGCCCGGGTGATCCGCTCCGCCATCTTCGGGTCCTGTCCGAAGGCGATCCCGCCCTCCTTCACATTGGGGCACGAGATGTTGATCTCCAGCATGTCCACCCGTTTCTCATCCGCCAGGCGTTCCACCACCGTCAGATACTCTTCCTCGCTGTGACCGCACACATTCACAATCACCCGGGTATCAAACTGCTCCAGGAACGGAAGGTCCCTTCTGACAAAGGTCTCAATGCCGGGATTCTGCAGTCCGATGGCGTTCATCATACCCGATGGCGTCTCCATGATCCTGGGGACAGGATTGCCCTCCCAGGGCGAAGGCGCAACGCCTTTCGTGGTGACGGCGCCCAGAGCGTTCAGGTCGATCAGTTCACTGTATTCCATGCCTGACCCGAACGTTCCGGAAGCGCATGTTACCGGGTTTTTCCATTCCACGCCGGCAATGTTGACCTTCATGTTTCTTTCCTGTGATGTTTTCATTCTGTCACTCCCATCAAGCCCCGCCCGCGAGCTGAGAACACATCCATTCCGGCATCATCCCTGCAAAACCTTCAGCGCCCGGATCTGAAGTTCCGGAAGGTTCACTGCCTACAGCAGTATTTCCCCTGCCTCAAAAACCGGTCCCTCCTTGCAGACCCGCTTGTTCGCCACCTGAGAATGCCCGTCCTTTTCGACTGAGCGGCAGACACAGGCAAGACAGGCACCGACACCGCAGGCCATGCGCTGCTCCAGGGAAAGATAACACGGAATCTGCTCTGTAAGCGCATACGTCCGGATCGCCTTCAGCATCGGTGTCGGACCGCAGGCGAAGATCACGCCAGGGCGGGTATCCGGCCGTGCGTCCATGACGTTTCCGGCTTTTCCTGCGCTTCCGTCTTCTGTGGCGATATGAACGTGTACGCCAGGAATATTCTCAAAATCGCCGTTCAGGTAGAGAGAATCCTTATAGCCCAGGATGGCATGGATCCGGCTGCCGTCATCCCGGCCCTCTGCCAGTTCTTTTGCCAGAAAGAGGAGCGGCGGAATCCCGATACCGCCTCCCATCAGCCAGACTTCTTTTCCTTCTGCCTTCTCCACAGGATATCCGTTGCCCAGCGGTCCCATGATCTCGATGGAATCTGCGGGCTGATAACGCGAAAACTCCTGCGTGCCCGCGCCGACCGCACGGTACACCAGGCGGATGATCCCGCGCTCCCGGTCCGCATCGCAGATGCTGATCGGCCTGGGCAGAAGCCTGCTCCTGTCTTTGCAGTAGACCGTCACGAACTGACCGCAAAGTGCGGTCCGCGCGATGGCTCCGCAGCCGACGCGCATGCTGAAGATATCTTCCGCGATATGATCCTGCGACAATACGATGCCTGTTGCTTTTGTCATTCTATTCTCCGTTCGCCGCCGGTCGCGGCCAGTGCATATCGACATGGATGATCGTCATGGAAATGGAAAAAGAAGCATCCATTACAGACAGTTCAGCGGATTGCCGCACGGATATCCGCGAGCATATCCTTCACTGCTGCCCTTGAAGCCGCAGCAAAAGCCTGCTCCCC
>JAGCAV010000363.1 GCA_017652545.1 Lachnospiraceae bacterium | reverse complement strand
CATGATACGTCCGGTAAATTCATCTACGATCAGGACTTCGTCGTCCTTGACAACGTAGTCACGGTCGCGGAACATCAGGTTGTTGGCACGCAGGGCCAGGATGATGTTGTTCTGAATCTCAATATTCTCGGGGTCGGAGAGGTTCTGGATATTGAAGAACTTCTCACAGCGCTCGATACCCTCCTGGGTAAGCGTAACGACCTTGTCCTTCTCGTTGACAATGAAGTCACCCGTCTCGGTGATCTCCTCGCCCATGATGGCGGTCATCTTGGTGACTTCTCCGGAAGCCTCACCTTTCTTCAGCTGCCTGGCAAGAATATCGCAGACCTCATACAGCTTGGTCGATTTCCCGCTCTGGCCGGAAATGATCAGCGGCGTTCTGGCTTCATCGATCAGGACCGAGTCCACCTCGTCGATGATGCAGTAGACCAGATCTCTCTGCACCAGCTGCTCTTTATAGATGACCATGTTGTCACGAAGATAATCGAAGCCGTCTTCGTTATTCGTGATGTAGGTGATGTCGCATTTATACTGCTCCCTGCGCTCATCATTGTTCATGGAGTTAAGCACGCATCCGACGGTCAGTCCGAGGAAGCGGTGCACCTCACCCATCCATTCCGCGTCACGCTTTGCCAGGTAGTCATTGACCGTAACAATGTGGACGCCGCGTCCGGTCAGCGCGTTCAGGTAGGCAGGACAGGTGGAAACCAGCGTCTTGCCTTCACCGGTCTTCATCTCGGCAATACGTCCCTGGTGAAGGATGATACCGCCGATCAGCTGTACCCTGTAGTGTTCCAGTCCGATGGATCTTTTCGCAGCTTCGCGGACGACGGCAAACGCTTCCGGAAGAAGATCATCAAGCGTTTCTCCGTTTGCGTATCTCTCCTTGAATTCCGCTGTCTTCCCGCGAAGCTGTTCATCAGTCATTGCCTGCATCTCGCTGCGCATCGACTCGATCCTGTCGACCAGCGGCATGATCCGTTTCAGCTCGCGTTCACTGTGGGTACCGAAAATCTTTTCAACAAGCTTCATGTGATGTATTTCTCCTTATACTCTAAGTGATACAGACTGATCGCCCTGCGCAGATGCTCCGGCGATCCTGCAGTCGTTCTGTATCACTAAAACTCCGGTTCGATCATGCCGTATGTCCCGCCCTTGCGTTTGTAGACCACTGCGATCTCATCGTCCTCAGCATTCCTGAACACGAAGAAGCTGTGTCCGAGAAGCTCCATCTGTATGCATGCATCCTCCGGATACATGGGTTTCGCGTCAAATCGTTTGGTCCGGACAATCTGGATCTCATCGGACGGTTCGCTTTCGGCTTCCACAAACTCACGTTTGAAGTTGCTGCCGCTCTGATGCTTGCTGACAAGTTTCTCCTTGTAACGGCGAAGCTGACGTTCGATCACTTCCTCAACAAGATCAATTGATACATACATATCGTTGCTGACCTGCTCGGAACGAATGATATTTCCCTTAACAGGTATCGTCACCTCAATCTTCTGACGCTCTTTCTCGATGCTCAGGGTAACCTGGACTTCCGTATCCTCTGTGAAATAGCGGTCCAGCTTTCCCAGTTTTTTGGTGATCTCATTACGCAGTCCGTCGGTGACCTCAACGTTCTTTCCATAAATATTGAATTTCACGGTATCAACCCCTTTACTGTAAAATTTTTGTCAAACCTGCGAGGTACTGCCGGATAAAATCCGTCAGTTTATTTTAACATCTGAAACCGATTCCCACAACCCAAACTATCGTAAAGTTAAAGAGTGGAGTTTGAAGAGTGGAGAGTGGAGTTAAGAGGTTGAAAACTCTCCACTCTCCACACTTTACGAATCCCTGTCATCATATCTGGCCTTCTCATAGGCCTCATGCAGCGCCTGTACATCAAAGCCCTCCGGAAAGTCGGTTCCCTCTTCGATCTGGGAAGGTGTCTCGCAGGGTCCGGGAAGCTGTGTGCGCTTTCTGTAGGCACGGATCGTACGCCTGTACTCCCTGCGCACCTTTTCCCTCCCGGAAAGAGGTCCCCGCCTCCTTGCACCGCTTCTCTTTTTTACACGGACAGAGGCATCCGGTGTCAGCGGGATGGCTTCATCCCCGTTTTCCTCGGGAATTCCTCTGAAAGAACCTGCATATTCCCTGATGAGCCAGAGCAGAAACACCACGATCCCTGCCATTGCGATCCAGATCAGGATGCGGTTCAGCTGCCGGAATATTTCAGGCGTTTCCCCGCCCGGCAGCGTTTCCTCGAACCAGTCGGGCAGAATGTCCTCTAACGGAGTCGGCTTTACCCTGAAATGAAGCTTGTCTCCGTCGATCACGGTTGAGAAGCTCATGAACCGCAGATCGCGGTATGTACGGCTGCCTCCTGTCACAATGGCGGGTATCCCCGCTGCAATGATCAGTGAACCGAGCAGGATCAGTTTCCGGCACCGCATCGCCAGGATCTTTCTTTTCGGCACATTTTCGATCCGCTTTGTCTCCTCCAGGAAATCGTCAGCCACATCCATCTCCCGCCACACCAGAAACAGCAGGCTGTAGACAATGCCCCCGATGAGCGCGGTGCTGCAGAAAATAGGACAGTTATTCAAAAGTGATACCGTATACGAGACAACGAACATTCCCACTCCGAACCATCCGGGATTATCCATGATCCCAGTCGTTTCCCTCCAGGAAATGTCATTTTCTCTCTTCGCCTGCTGCCTGCGCTTTTCCCTCATGCGGATACCGGCGCTGAGCATGCAGGTCCAGACACAGCCGATCACCTGCCCCGTCACAAACAGGTTCCTCAGATCCTTCGGAAGCCAGCTCCCTGTTATCATCATTCCCCCAAGGACAACCAGTCCGGAGGATACCAGGCAGATGGCCAGATACAGCGGGAGGGTTCCTGCGCGCCTGGCAGCCAGGCGGGATGCGGCGGCACAGATGATCATCATGGTCCCAGCCAGATACATCAGCGGGAGTGTCT
>JAGCAV010000362.1 GCA_017652545.1 Lachnospiraceae bacterium | reverse complement strand
GGCCCAGAAGCAGCAGAAGCGTCTCATAGTCAAGCTTTTTCAATATCTGCAGGATCCCGTTCCTGTTTCTTCTTCCGCTCCTTCCGCGGTTTTTCACAAAATCGATGACCGCCATGATCACGGCAAGGATGCAGCAGATCAATCCGTTGATCACAGAAGGGGTATCCGGTATAAACGACGCCGCGATCAGTGCCAGCACCATCAGGACCAGCATGACCGTCGGAATACTGCTTTCCACTTCCGTACGGCTGTCGGAATTTACAGGAGCTCTGTGTTTTGAGAACAGGATCATCATGATGGGGACCGTAGCCAGGGCGCCAAGCTCCACGGCAAAGAAAATACCGGGTCTGCCCTTCATCCAGAAGAAATCCATAAAGTTCATCCGGGCGTAATCACCCAGCATGATGGAAGTCGTGTCCCCGACCAGGGTGGCCGCTCCCTGCAGATTGGAGGAAACGGCGATGGAAAGAATCATCCCGACGGGGTTGATCTTCAGTTTCCGGCAGATCGCGATCCCGACCGGCGCAACCATCAGAACGGTTGCAACATTGTCGATGAAAGCGGAAATGATCCCTGCAAACAAAGACATGTAAATGGTTACCCACATCACATTCTTTGACTTCACAAGCAGGATCTCCGCCAGCCGGTTCGGCATCCTGGACGCGATAAAATACTCGACCAGAATCATCGTGCCCGTAATCATCATAAGCACATTCCAGTTGATCACGGCCGGCACCTCACTGACCGGAAGGATTCCGGACACTACGTAAATGATCCCGGTTGCGATCGCAATGCACGGACGGTATTTCGGTCTGAGGATCATCAGGACATACATCAGTATAAAAAGAATCAGTGCGAAAACCTTCATATATAATAATCCTCAATCCTCACCCACAAGATGCACCGTCAGATAAGTATGCCCGGTCTCCGGCAGAAAGCGTCCGGTCAGATCCTCTGTCCGGATCTTCAGGCTGCTGGTACATACACAGGGATGGCACCCGATGTATCCTTCTTTCAGAACATCCTCATCGATCAGAAGCTGAACAGCCCTCTCCCGGTCGTTCATCAGTCCCAGGATACTGGCAGCTCCCGGCTCGATATCCAGGTATTTCACCATATCCTCCCCGTCAGCGAAGGACAGCCTTGCCGATCCGATCTGTTTCGATAATTCCTTCGTTTTGAATTTCTTGTCTCCCGGCATCATCAGGAGATAAAACCTGGTCTTCTGCCGGTTGCAGAGAAACAGGTTCTTGCACATCACCACGCCGAGCACCGCATCGATCGCGGTACACGCTTCCATATTGTCGGCGCGGTCATGGTCTGTCCGCACATAGGGAATGTGCAGGCCGTCCAGAAAGTCATAGGTGCGCATTTCACGGGAAAGTCTGCCTTCAGGACTTTCCGGTCTTCCGTTATAAAGAATCATGGTTTTTTTCCTGTACCTCGTTTTATGTCTGAGCAAAAAGATATTTTACATGAAAAAGACTGCCAATGCAATGGCAGTCTTAATACAGCAGCAGAATATTTTCAGGCGGTACGCCCAGCCGCGCCGGGGTTTTCGCGGGGCGTTTTTCTTTGGGATATCTCCACCAGAGGGCGGAACTGCCCGGCGGCTGTCCTTCAAAACGGAATTCGCTCACCCAGGCAAACGGTTCCTCCATTTCCGAAACGATCGTCACCGGGCAGCTGTTTGCCGGAACGGACGGGTGAAAGGAATGCGCCCGGATCCCGACTGCCTTCAGGTCGTCTCTCACCGGAACAGCCGCAGTCAGACAGATGTTCCATTCCGGAACGAACACTTCCTTTTCCCCGGTTTTCCTGGCAGCAGCGATATTCTTGCATCCGGTCAGCACCGCCGCTTCCCCTGTACCCGGATCGGCAAACAGTTCTTTTGTCTTTTTTACCATCTGCATTTTTCCCTGATGCATCACGCCGATCCGGTCACACAGGCGGAATGCCTCATCCCGGTCGTGCGTCACCATCAGCACGCCTCTGCCGTAAATGACAAGCAGTTTCTTCAGTTCCATCTGCAGTCTGAGACGAAGATGCCCGTCCAGTGCGGAAAACGGCTCATCCAGCATCAGTATGTGCGGCTGGTTGACCAAAATCCTTCCCAGGGCGGTCCGCTGTGCCTGCCCGCCCGAAATCTGCGCAGGGCGCAGGGTTTCCGCCTCTTTCAGCTGCAGGATCGAAAGCATCCGATCCGCTTCTTCCTCCCGTTTCCGGCGGTCCTTTTCCCGGTGCAGGCCGCACAGGATATTCTGCCGTACTGTCATGTTCGGAAACAGCGCAAAATTCTGGAACAGATAACCAACCTGCCTCTTCTGGGGCGGCAGGTTGATCCGCCTCTCCGAGTCAAACAGGACCCTCCCGTCGAGCAGGATCCTGCCCCGGTCAGGTCTTTCGATTCCGGCGATGCATTTCAGCGTCAGGCTCTTCCCGCATCCGGATGCCCCGAGAATTCCCAGAAACTCTTTTTCACAGGTAAATGCTGTCTGCAGATGAAAGTCTCCTGCCTGTTTTTCAATGTCTACCTCAAGCGCCATTTCACTGCACCTTCTTTATTTCCGGAATGCTTCTGCTTTTCCTCCAGCAAATTAACACTCAGCAGTACAGCGGCAGAGAT
>JAGCAV010000361.1 GCA_017652545.1 Lachnospiraceae bacterium | reverse complement strand
CAGAAGCCGCACTGCACCGCCGACACTTCGCCGAACGCCTTGCTGAGTACCGCAAAACGCTCCGTTTCACGATAGCCTTCGAGGGTCAGGATGCTTGCACCTTCCACTGCCCCCATGGCGACGCAGCAGGAATTGATCAGCGTCCCGTCGATCAGGACAGAGCAGGCGCCGCATTCACCTTCTTTGCATCCGCACTTGACGCTTTTGCAGTCAAAGCTGTCGCGAAGCACTTCCAGCAGACGGTCAGCGGCCGATCCGTCATAGACTGCTTCTACGCCGTTGAGCATGAATTTGATCGCATCCATGTCAGTTACCCTCCTTCATCAGTTCTTTGATCGTGTCCTCGGCAGTGAACGGGGCGTGGTTGAGCTGATGCCTGTCAACGCCCAGCGCCTGCTCGACGGCAGCGACATAGGCGGACGTCGCACCGACCAGCGGCAGCTCACCCGCTCCCTTTGCACCGTAGGGTCCCTCGGGATACTTCTCCACATGGAGCATGGCCGTCAGGTTAGGCACATCCATGGTGGTGGGAATCAGGTAATCGGAGAAGGAATTATTGCGGATACGGCCTTTGGCATCATAGTCCATCTTCTCAATGGAAGCATGGCCGATGCCCTGCAGGAAACCGCCCTCCATCTGTCCGACAACAATGTTATAGTCAATTGGAGTACCCACATCAAAATTACCGACAGCATTCAGAACCCTGGCAATTCCGGTACAGGTATCGATCTCAACCTCAATGGCATTGACGCCCCATGCGTAGGTGGGGTAGGCATCGCCCTGGAATTTGTCGAGATAGAACGGGATCATGAAGTCAGGCTCCTTGAAACGCTCTTCGACCTCCTGCTCCTCACCGTCGACCCACTCGGAGCGCAGCTTGATCGCCGCACGGCGCAGCAGTTCACCGACGACCATCAGGGACCGGGAAGCCACTGTCGGTCCGGAGTCCGGCACGCGCGCGGTATCGGGATGGGCATAAAAGACCTTTTCAAACGGCAGATTCAGCTCATTGGCCACGATCTTCGGAAACGTAGTCCGTACGCCCTGACCGATCTCACCATTGGAGGCCATAATTTCCACCGTCCCGTCGGCATACTTGTGCAGCTTGCAGACCGCTTTGATCAGGTCCCGTTCGCCTGAACCCGTGAAGCCGGCGCCGTGGAAATGGACCGAGAAACCCATGCCTCTGCGGTAGCGTCCGGTCTGGGGCTTTTTGTATGCCTCGTGCTTGCGCCTGAGATCGCACTTTTCGTCAACCTCATCGATCATGTCCTTCAGCGGCACCGGGAAGTGATACATGCCCTGTGTGGAAGTCATGTCACCCTTCTTCGCCAGATGAGCCTCCTTGAAGGCAATTTCATCCACGCCCAGATCCTGTGCCACATGGTCCATCATACGTTCGATGGCAAAGAAGGTCTGGGGACCTCCGAAGCCTCTGTATGCGCCGCAGGGACTGGTATTGGTCTTGAGCGCCCTGCCGCGTACATGTACATTGGGGATGTTGTACACGCCGGGAGCCGCAATGATACCGCGCTGCAGGACGACCGCCGAAAGGGTCGAATACGCGCCGGCATTGAAGATGACGTCGCAGTCCACGGCAGTGACCCTGCCATCCTTGACGGCCATTTTGTAACGGCACAGGGAAGGATGACGCTTGGAAGTGAATTCGAGATCTTCGCGCCGGTCAAACACGCATCTAACGGGTGATTTGGCTTTAACGGCCGCCACGGCTACTTCCGAGCCGAGAATGGAAGGAAAGGCTTCCTTGCCGCCAAAACCGCCGCCGGTAACATCCTGCAGAATATGCACGCCGGTGGGGCCGCAGCCAAGTACACGCATGACCGCGCCGTGAATATAGTAGGCACATTGACTGGAGCCGTGGACGAACATCCTGCCGTCCGCTTCGGGTTCAGCCATCATGCCCTGGGTTTCAAGGTAGGTCTGATCCTGATAGCCGGTTTCAAACTCTTCCTCGTATACCTTGTCCGCTTCGGCGAATGCCTTCTCCATGTCACCGTGTCCGTATTCATAGTCGAAAAAGGCTTCCTTTGCAGTGCGCAGATCCAGAACGGGCTCAAGCTCCTCGTAATTGACTTTGATCTCCGACAGGATACGTTTGACTTCCTTCTCGTCAGGTCCGACGACCATGCCTATGGGCTCTCCGATATACTCCACGGTCTCACGGCAGAAGACCGGTGTATCGTCAAGCACGATGTTGACGTTGTTGTCGCCCGGCACATCCTTCGCGTCCACATAAAAGTAACCTTCAGGCAGTTTGGGCACATCGACAGAAAGCACTTTTGCCCGGGCGACGCTGGCGTGCAGGATCTTTCCCGTCAGAATGGGCCTGCCGTCTTTTGCGGTAACATAGTCACCGACATAGACGCTTCGTCCCTCGATCTTTGGGGTATGATCCTTTTTGACGACAGATCGGCTGATTTTCTCCATGTCAGCAAACACCTCCTCACCAGATTCATATTTAACTTTGCACTCTTTGTACTGTTCCTGTGTATCCAGATCGATACTGACACCGATATCATCTACCGGCACCTCAATGATCTCATCTTCATGCTGCTTCCATAACCCCCGCAGGCCGCCATCACCGTAAAAATCCAGGATCTCAGGGATAAAACGGCTGTCGATCAGGGGCGGATGCTTGCGATAACCGGAAAGTGTCGGAAAAATGATACGCTTCTGCCCGTTTTGCTGTGCCAGCAGCATACGAAAGGTCTTTTTCCTGACCAGCGGCATATCCCCGGGCAACAGGAAAAAGGCGTCACACGCCGGCATTGCGCGGCACCCTGTGCGAATCGATTCAAGCATGTCGGTTGTTTGAAACGCATTGTTTCGAACACAGAGAATACGGTTTCTGTACCGTGCCTGCAGCAGCATTTCAATTTCATCTGCCCGGCAGCCTGTAACGACAACCGCGAAATCTGCGCCGCTTCCCAAAACGCTGTCGATCGTGTTTTCGATCAGTGTCCGGCCGTTCAGCAGCATCAGCGGTTTGAATTCCCGCATTCTTGAGGACAGGCCCGCGGCCAGAATCAGCGCACCGATCTTTCCGATGGAAAACACCTCCGTTTCTGGTATATTCCGATAAAGATATCATGATTATTATATGACGTTTTAGTCATAATAGCAAATAATCCTTGGCGGAACGTGAAGAAAAACAGGTAATCTTTTTTGGGTAAACAGACAAAAACCGTTTTGTGAGTCCAAAGTTCAGCTTCTGTGGCCCGGTTCTATGACTTCCACAAGGACCTGGATCACTCCCCCGCAAACCATACCTTCATCTTCTGCCGCATCGGCGGTCATGTCGATGTCGTACAGCTGCGCTGCAGGGTCCTTTTCTGTCAGCAGGACCCTGGCAGAACTGATCACTTCGCTTTCCACGCATCCACCGCCGATGGTACCGACCAGCCGCCCATCCGGATATACCAGCATCTTGGTGCCCATGTCCCTGGGAGCGCTTCCTTTCCTGGAGACAATGGTTGCAAGCGCCTTTGGCATATCAGCGTCGTCCTGCGACAGGATAGCATGCATCAGGTCCCTGGAATAGGTGGAATTCTTCCCGCTCCGGCTCTTGACCTGTATGATCTCGGCCATGATGGCGATGGCGATCTCCTCCGGCGTTTCGGCTCCGATGTTCAGACCGATCGGCGTGTGTACGCTGTTGATGATCTCAGGATCGCAGTCATATTCCTCTATGAGGCTTTGTTTCACCATGGCAACACGGCGCCTGGAACCCATCATGCCGATGTATGCATGCGGCTTGCGGCTGACGGCGTTCAGACATTCCCTGTCATACCGGTGCCCTCTGGTGACAATGATGAAAAAGGTATCCGGATCGCCTTCTATTTTCCGGAGCGCTTTCTCATAGGGATCGCAGATCACATTCGTTGCCCCGGCAAACCGTGCTTTGTCGGCAAAGGCAGGCCGGTCTTCCAGCACGGTGACCTGACATCCGAGCATCAGTCCCATCCGGATCAGGGGCATGGAGACATGTCCTCCCCCGCAGATCACGAACTTTTTTTCCCGGCCAAGAACCTCGCAGAACACATGCTGTCCATCGATTTCAAGGTTTCCGGTCCTCTCAATATGCTGCAGCAGATCCGGATGACGGGCGAAAAAGCCGCTTTCATCCCGCTCCCACTTCAGCACACCATCGGACACCAGGCATTTGTCACCGAAATCAGGGCCCTTTATGACAGTCAATACGGCATTCAGCGCGTTGGGATTAGCCTCGGAGAGGGCTTGATACAGTTCGATCATAATAAAACCTCATTTTTCTTTGTTCCAGAAACCCTGATGAACAGCTGTTATCTCCTCTTCCATCTCTGCGAATGGGCCGATCAGCTCGATCGGTTTCTGACCGGCCCGGATCACTTTGTCCGCTCCCATGCTGAACGTGGGGTTCTTGTCATCCGCTCCGGTCATCTCAAGCAAACGCTTTTCCGGAATGCCATAGACAATCCTTCCAATGTTTGCCCAGTAGATCGCACCTGTACACATCGGACATGGTTCACATGTCGTATAAAGCGTACAGTTCCAGAGCTTTTCCTTCTCATACAGCTGACTTGCCCTTGATGCAAGGCATCTCTCAGCATGCGCCGTCGCGTCATGGAGATCATGCTCGGCATTCCCCTGTGTAAGGAGGATCTCTCCCGTTTCATTCTCAACAAGAACAGCTCCGAAGGGTGTATTGCCCGTCTTCACTGCCTCTCTTGCAGCCTCATTGGCAGCTTTCAGGTATTTTATATGTGTTTGAACGCATGTGTTGTTCATGGATCAATCCTCTCTGACTGCTCCTTTTAAAAACACACCGTATAAAACGGTGTGCCAAAGAGATCTTTCTGTATTCCGTTTCCGCTAGTCACCTTGCGCACTTTCACCGCAGATATGATTTACCATCCCTTAAGTCCGGGTTCCCACCTCTTCCTGGTGATCCAGGCGCCGTTCGTAAAGTCGGGGATCCCGACCGGCATGCCTCCCGCACAGATGCTCTGTTCGGAAAGAGGCGTGATTGCCATCAGCGCAGCTGAATCATAGGCATCGATCGGGGGCTGGCTCTTCTCCCTCACAGCGTCGAAAAATGCTTTGAAAACGAGCCAGTCCATACCGTCATGGGAGCCTCTGACGCCTATTTTCTGATAGGTCTTCCAGACCGGATGGTCATACTGTTCAAAATAACCGGACGCGTTGTCCCAGTTCTTTTTCCATTCGAACTCGTCCGCATTGTCCTTTCCGTCCATGTAGATGCTGTGGTTGTCATCCATATACATCGCCTTTGTTCCCTGGACCTGGAAAGCACGGGTATAGTATCTTGGCAGAGTCGTATCCAGTGTGATCGCGATCGTTTCGCCATGGGCGCAGGTGATGATCGTATTCACGACATCTCCCTGGGCAAACTGCAGGCTGGCCGCATCCGGGAACTGATCACTCCTGCTCAGCATATATTCTTGCAGCCCCGCGGATTTGGAGGCGACAGACACAAGGGAAACCATCCTGTTTCCGTGTCCGATATCCAGCACATTGCAGATCGGTCCGAGTTCATGGGTCGGATAGTTTTCACTGTTCCGGTTCAGGTAATTGCGGAAACGATAGTGCCTTTTCTCGCGTCCTGTTGAAACTTCTTCCCGCAGGTCGTGCCTGTATCCGCCTTCACAATGCACGACCTGCCCGAACAGGCCCTGACGGACCATATTCAGGACCATCAGTTCATTGCGCCCGTAGCAGCAGTTTTCCATCATCATACAGGGCACTTTGGTCGACTCATATACATGGATCAGTTTCCAGCAGTCATCCACCGAGTAAGCGCCGCCGACTTCAAAACCGGCATATTTTCCGGCCTTCATGGCCTCGCACGCGATCGGAATATGCGTCTCCCAGGCCGCGGTGATCATAACTGCATCGATGTCAGGCATCTCCAGGATCTTCGTATAGTCATCCGTTTTAAAGGGGGGTGCCTGGCCTGCGTCGGTGATGATCTTTGCGGCATCTTCCCTTCTGTCTTCATAGTGATCGCAGACAGCCGCAACGCAGACTTTCTGCGGAAGAATGACCTGTTCAAGAAGTGAAATGCCGCGATTGCCAAGTCCGATCAAACCAATCCTGATCTCTCTGCTCATAACTTTCTCCCTGCTCTGTTTATATGCTGCCCTGTTTTACCAGACATATTTTATCCTTTGATGCCGGTCAGCGCAATGCCTTCTATGAACTGCCGCTGGAAAATGGCGAACAGGATCAGAAGCGGTACGATCGCCATCATGGCGCCTGCCATCATTTCAGGAAAATTCGTCTGGTATTGTCCCTGCATGTATGCAAGACCGGCTGTCAATGTCATCTTATCCTGCGAAGTGTTGACGATCAACGGCCACATGAGGTCATTCCAGGCAAACCGAAGAGTCAGGATTCCGAGAGATACCAGCCCCGGCTTTGCAAGCGGAAGCATGATCCGCCAGTAGGTCGTAAGGGGCGTACAGCCATCCAGAGCTGCCGCGTCCTCCAGATCAGAAGGCAGCGACATGAAAAACTGCCGCAGCAGAAAGGTCCCGAACGCACTGAACAGGTTGGGAATAAACAGTGCCGGGATCGTATTCAGGAGCTTCATCTTCTGGATGACCAGATACTGGGGAAGGATAAAGAACGAAGAAGGCACCATCAGCACTGCCAGCAGCGTCACAAAGATGATCTCCCTTCCGGGAAATTCCAGTTTTGCAAACGCATAAGCCGCCATGGAACACAGCAGGAGCTGTGCCGTGACCGTTACAGCTGACGAAATGATCGTATTGAGATACATCCTGGCAAACGGCACGTCCCTGAATACATCTGTATAATTTGAAAAAACAGGTTGTGCCGGGAAGATCACCGGAGGCACACGTATCGCTTCAGACTGCGTCTTCAGCGATGTGAGCAGCATCCAGAAAAACGGCAGAAGTGTGATCAGCACCCCGGACAAAAGGACGATATATACGGCAATATGGCCTTTGTTTTTCTTTTTTGCTTTGTTCATAATAATCCCTCTGTCACTGATCGTAATTGACCCACTTGTTCTGCATCTTCATCTGAAAAACGGTGATGAGCATGATGATCAGGAACAGAAAGATCGCGATCGCCGAGGCATAGCCTTTCTTTGAATATTCAAAGGCATTTCGGTAGAAATAAAGAACAATACTTTGCGAAGCTTCTTTCGCCAGACTCTTTGAATTGATCATCATGTAGATGACGTCGAAGATCTGGAATGTCGAGATCATGGTCGTGATCAGGACAAAGAATATCGTCGGCGTCAGCAGCGGCAGCGTGATCTTTCGGAATTGCTGGAATCTTCCGGCCCCGTCCAGCGAAGCGGATTCATAATAGGTCCGTGAGATTCCCTGCATCCCCGCAAGAAGGATAATCATTTCATATCCGACGTTCATCCACACCGCAACGATACAGATCGTGATCCAGGCTGTTTTCGGATTGCTCAGCCACTGGATCGTCGGAATACCGAACTTTGAGAGCACAAAATTGAGAATTCCGAAATCACTGTTGAAGATCCAGCGCCAGATCATCGAGATCGCGGTACTCATGGTGATCGCCGGTATAAAATAGATGACTCTGAAAACGGATCGTCCCCTTATGTTTGTATTCAACAATGCGGCAATAAGGATTGAAAAGGCCAGGGTAAACGGGACGATCACAATGACATATCTCAATGTGTTCCAGAGTGTAGACCACATCACCGGATCTTTGAACATGGTTACATAGTTTGACAGGCCTGCCCATGATGTCTTGTTAAATGCACCTACCACATGAAAACTGTCGTAAAACACTTTGAAAAAGGGGTAGAAATAAAATACCCCAAGCCCGACAGTCAGCGGGGCGATCATGAGATATCCATACAGGATATGGCTTCTTTTTCTTCGGCTCATCCGCTTCTTCATGAGAATCAACTCCCTGCACGATGGAAATACATAAGGAAACACTGATTACTCAGTGTTTCCTTAATAAAATAGCTTGCCGCAGTTCAATTATTCAGCCGCAAGGACAGCATTCATCTTTTCTGCCAGTTCTGCGCATGCATCTGCAACAGGTACATCCAGACTGAAGGCTCTCTTCAGGCAGTCAGCTTCATAGGTCTGCCATTCTGCCGTGTTGGCGCTTGCCGGATACGGATAGGAGTATTCCTCGGAAGAGGTGATAAAGCTCTGAAGATTGATTTCCGGTGTGGCATCCACCCACGCCTGTGCCGTACCTGCAAGAGCAGGAATCGCAGCGCCTGTCTCTGCGGAGATCAGATTTGCAGTCTCGCCTGCAAGGAAGGAAACCCATGCCTTCGCTGCATCCGGATATTTGGTATCTACATAAATGCAGTTGCCAAGGCCATGAATGACGGTTGCCTTTTTGCCGCCGATCGAAGGAAGCTCAACGACATCGATATTTTCCATCAGATCAGATGTCTTCACTGCGCCGAGGAACCAGGAACCGCCCATGTACATTGCAAGACGTCCGGAGAGGAACTGCGCGTCTGCCGTGGTCTCTTCCAGGGAAGCTTCCGACGGGCTCACGCCTGCTTCCTGAAGATCGATCCAGCACTGGACACCGGCCTGGGTTTCCTCAAGATCATAACCGGAGGACTTCTTGTCCTCAGAGATCACATAGCCGCCGCATGCAAAGATTGTGTTATAGATTCCGCACTGTGTATCAAATCCGGCGCCGATGCCGAAGACTGAGCCATCATCCTTTGTCAGAGCCGCAGCCTTATCTGCCATGTCTTCCCAGGTCCAGTCATCTGTCGGATATTCCACACCTGCCTCATCAAAGAGCGCTTTGTTATACCATATGCCGATGGTATCAAAATCCTTCGGAAGCGCGTACTGCGCACCGCCAATGTTGTACAGAGCCACCAGGCCGGCCGGATAGTTCGCGACATCGATCCCCAGCTCTTCGATCATATCATCGATCGGCATCAGGATACCGCCGTTTGCGTACTTTGTGATGTTCGGACCGTTCATCCAGAAAACATCCGCGATGCTGCCGCCTGTTGCAGCTGCTTCAAGCTTGGTCCAGTATTCATCCCAGGTATTCGGTTCCAGAGTGACTTTCACATTGGGATATTCCTTGTTAAATTCTTCAATACATTGCTGAATATACGGTGTCTGATTGTCATCCCAGTATGCGTAACGTACTTCTCCGGAAACATCCGTGTTTTCCGCCATCGCCGTACCGGCCAGCAAGACACCTGCCATAACTGCCGCTAACCCCGCTGCCATCCATTTCCAGTTCCCTTTCATAATGACTCCTTTCTTTGTTTTTTTGCCGATCACCCGTTTCCGGGAGATCCGGCAGGTTACTTGTTCAGCACATAATATTACACAAAAAAAATGTATCACCGTTCCATTAATGTGTCAATATGCAGAAGAAAAGTACAAAAAATTAATTTCGCTTTCCCCAAGCCGAACATTTTAGACAAAAAAAGGGGTCATTAAAGCGTTTTCATATGTTGAATTCCCTTTTTGACAAAATCATCCCCGAACTCTCTTTTTACTCTCCATGCGTACCGGTTTTCTCCATCCAGGAATTTATCCTTCTGAAATGAGATAACAGACTGTACCTCGTCGGGAAAATCCCGGTAGAAACCGCCAAGTTCCTCAATCATCCTTTCTGCCGCATCCACAGCCTGCATGCTCTCTCCGCCTGGCAGGACGACACGCACCGTTTTCAGATCGTAATGAGCTGCGCTCTTCATGTTCTGGATGGCGGCAGCATGATCGCTCGGACTGAAGCGGACATCAGGCAGGGAAGCCGCCCATACCGTCAGAAGCTGGGCAAACTGAATATCCCGAAGATCCATTCCGCCCGGGGCAAATGGATTCAGGTCGATCATCCGCAGCTCAATATGATTCACGCCATTTTCCTTCAGTCGATGGAGGTCATATTTTCCTTCCGGTTTTAAACGGATCGGGAAGTACAGTTCAGAGGGATAAGCGATCAGCTTCTGGTCTACGTACGAAAGGATGCTGTTGGCGTATGCCTCAAGGGAACTGTAGTCAAGGATCGGAGAAAAATGATTCCAGTAGCCCAGTTCCGAGCATCGAACGCTGGCAAGCCCGGTAAAGAGCGTCTCTCCTGTCAGTCCTTTGGCGACGAAGGAGCTGTCCAGCAGCGGACTCGCGGCCGTCACAGCCACCATCAGCCACCCGATGATATCCATGCGCTCTGCCAGTCCCACATAGAACTGATCCTTGAATGCCCTGAAATCACTTTCCCTGCGCAGCGCGAACTCGGCAAGAAGCAGCTCCTCGGCAAATGAATAATTGAAGTGAATTCCGGAAAACGTCATCTTATAGCGTCCGTACCGGTCGCTCAGGTATTCGCGGTAGCGGGTCTTTACAGCCTCCTCCCCATAATACCTCGCGATGGGAATATCCGCCTCATTCCTGATGTAGGCGGGATTTGAAAACGGCCAGAGATATTCGGGCTCTTCCCGGGTCCGGATCTTCTCCCTGATGATCCTGTCATACCGGCAAAGCTCCTGAAGTGCCTCCTCGGCGTTTCCGGTCACAGGGGTGTTGATCTCCGTCTGGTTCTCTGAAAAATCACGGCCAATATACGGGTGATCCTGAAAAGGATCATCTGTCTGTGCCATGTACCCCTGCGCATTGACACGCAGACTCTCCTTCTCCAGTCCCATATATCCTTTCATCAGCAGGGAACGCACAGTTTCATTTTCTGTATGCAGCATGGTTTGATCTCTCCTTGCAGGCATGAAGCAGACGAATAATTAATTCATACTTGTTCTATATGTTTTATATAGTTAAGCGGAGAATAACATTGAATCCATGCTTTGTCAACACAAAGTGTTTATTGATAAATATTATAACAATATATATGTGCGTATCGAAACAAAACGCATCTCCGGAAGACTGCCGGAAAAGTAGAAAAAAGAAAAAGGACCGCACTGACACGCGGCCCTTTGACTGATGATTTGTTATCTTTCATTCCGGAATTGCATTCGCGGCTTTACAGATCAAGCTGCAGCACGATCTCCTCATCATTCATCTCTCCAGTTTCACGAAAACCAGCCCTGCGATACAGAGATAATGCCCTTGTATTGGTTTCTTTGGTTGACAGGCGGATATTGTTTGCGCCATGATCTTTAAAATACCGGATGATCACCTGCAGCGCCACAGTTCCGTATCCTTTCCCCTGTGAACCTTCATCAATCATGAATCTCCACAGCCAGTATCTGTCATCAGGATCTTCATAGTCCTCATCAAATGCGAACATGGTAAAGCCGATCATTTTCTCATCACAGCAGACAGCAAAAGGACGGGCCACTTTCCCGTTTTCTTTTGCTGTTTTCCAGGAATCCTCATTTGAAGCTATATATTGAGTTTGATCGTCTGCAACTTTCAGTTCAAAACATTGTTTCATGTTATCTGCTGACAGATCAATCAGTTCGATTTTCATGATATGACCGCCTTCCTGAATTCTGATCCGGCTATACTCTTTCAATGATCATTTCTGCCGAGCCTTCTTCAAGAGCGTTATGTTCATCATAGTGGACGTGATCTCCCGGCGCTCCGTCCGCAAGCGCCGTAAGCTGCTTTGCCAGCGAGAGCAGTCCCTCCCTGTTTGCAGATATCACGATTTCGCCGTTTCCGGCAACTGCCCTGATCTCAAAGCCATCGACCCATTCAACTTTCATGATGATCCACCCCGTAAATCGCGTTTATTATTTTCACTGACCGGACATGTCCGGATTCTGAGCAGGCATTTCTCCTGCTGAAATCATATGGCCCTGACCATACGGATCGGAATATTCATATTCCGGATCCATTTTTGGGAAAAAAAGATCTTCGTTATCTTTGAACTCATATCCCATGCTTCCGTTAATTATAGCTCTTTACAACCATTACTGTCATCATTTCGTTTTGTAAACCACAGATGTACACTTCGTAACCACAAAAACGGCATTAGGACCACTCCCAATGCCGCCATATATCATCCTTCGGCTGATACTCAGATAGCTCCGTATACATCTCCTCTTCGCAGGATCCTGGATATCCTGAAGGACATAAAAAGAAGGAACCGTCACACGGACAGTTCCCTCCATTTTTGCTGGATAATATTCAACTTCGCAGACGTACTTACATTCCCATCTGAGCAGCTACTTCTGCAGCGAAGTCTTCCTGTTTCTTCTCGATGCCTTCACCGGTCTCATAGCGGACAAAACCCTTGACATTGATCTTGGCGCCTTCAGCCTTGGCCACTTCGGCGATGTAAGCCTTGACAGGCTGCTTGCCGTCTTCAGCTTTTACATATACCTGGTCAAGCAGGCAGATCTCTTTGAGTTCCTTAGCCAGACGGCCCATAACGGCACCGGCAATGACCTTCTCGGGCTTGCCTGCCATCTTGGGATCATTAGCAATCTGGGCAGCCAGGATCTCTCTCTCATGAGCCTTGTACTCTTCAGAGATCTCAGCATCAGAGACATACTGAGGCTTCAGAGCTGCGATCTGCATCGCAAGGTTCTTTGCCATTTCCTTCACGGCGTCATTCACGACATCAGTCTCGACATCAACAAGAACACCGATCTTGCCGCCCATATGGGTATAAGCGGAGATAAAGCCGTTCTCTTCCTTCACCTGCTGGAAACGACGGATATTCATGTTCTCACCGATGACGGAGATCTGTGCTGCAAGGCCTTCCTTGACACTCTCACCGTTCTCACCGAACTTCCACGGCTCAGCCAGGAAAGCTTCGATATCGGCAGCCTTTGTCTCAAGAGCCTGTTCAGCGACCTGCGCCACATAAGCCTGGAACTTTTCATTCTTCGCGACAAAGTCCGTCTCGGCATTGACTTCGACAGCGACAGCGCTCTTGCCGTCTTCTGCGACCAGAACCTT
>JAGCAV010000360.1 GCA_017652545.1 Lachnospiraceae bacterium | reverse complement strand
TGCAGACCGGCCTGTCCCATGAGCGTAAAGAGCCCGACTGTCTTTAAGGAGACCGTCTTTCCGCCTGTCTTGGGACCCGAGATGACCAGAAGGTCAAAATCTCTTCCGATGCGGATGTCGATGGGAACGACCTTTTTGGGATCCAGAAGCGGATGACGTCCTTTTTTGATGTTGATGATGCCGTCCGCATTGAAATCCGGCTCAAATCCGTTATAGGATTTGGAGAGCATGGCTCTGGCAAAGATGAAATCCAGAGAGGTCAGGATGGAAATGTTCGCGATGATCAGCTCGCTCTGATCGGCGACAAGGCCGCTCAGGGTGGCAAGGATGACCTCGATCTCCTTTTCTTCGTTCAGCTCGAGTTCCCGGATGTCATTGTTGAGTTTCACGACAGCCATAGGCTCCACAAAGATCGTGGACCCGGTGGAGGACTGGTCGTGGATCATTCCCGGAACGCTGCCCCGGTGCTCTGCCTTGACCGGCAGGCAGAAACGGCCGTTGCGCTGTGTGATGACGGCATCCTGCAGATAATTGCGGGCAGACCCGTTGACCATGCCGTTCAGGACAGAGCGGATCTTCTCATGGGCCGCGCCCATGCTTCTGCGGATGGACTTCAGCTTCGGGCTGGCATCGTCGGCGATCTCATCATCGGACAGGATGCAGCGGTGGATCTCCTGGGAGAGCGCCGTCAGGGGCTCAAGGGAGGAGAACATGTTTGTCAGGGAATCGATCCTGGCTTCATCGGCATGCTCCGCCCGCGCAAATGCCTTGACGCGCTTTGCCGCGTCCAGAAGCCGGCAGACGCCCAGAAGCTCCTGTATATTCAGGGAAGCGCCGACGGAAAGTCTGGCAAGCGATGAGCGGATATCACTCACGCCGGCAAAAGAGACGCTGCCTTTTTCATAGATCCGGCTCAGCGCGTCGGTCGTCTCCGTCTGCAGCTGGCGGATCTCATTGATATCGTCAGAAGGCCGGAGCGAGCGGCATTTGCTCTTTCCGGGGGCAGAGCCGGCCAGGGTTTCCAGCCGGTCGATGATTTTGTGAAACTCCAGAATGGTAAGGGCTTTTTCGTTCATGTGGATCCCTTTCTTAAGTCTTCCTGCTGATCATTCAGACAAAGGAGGGGCAGCAGGCGCCTCCCGCCTCTTATTCTACATGATTCCGACTCAAAAGGGAAACAGTTGTTTTACCCGGTGATTTATGGTAAAACTTTATTGCTGTTTACATGAATACTTTTAATTAGAAAGCGGGAAACGTAACTGAGATGAAATTTATCGAATCTTTCCGGGAAGGCGACCGGATCCAGGATGTCTATCTGTGCAAGGCCAGAACATCCGCAGTCGCAAAAAACGGAAAAGCGTATGATAACGTGACACTGCAGGATCGGACCGGAGCGGTCAGCTGCAAGATCTGGGATCCGAACTCTTCAGGGATCGAGGATTTCGGTGAGATGGACTTTGTTCACATTACCGGCGAGGTGGTGACCTTCAACGGGTCGGCCCAGCTTAACATCAGGCGCGCCAGACGCGCCGGCGATGACGAGTACATGCCGGGAGACTACATACCGATGACAGAGAAGAATGTGGAGGAGATGTACACGGAGCTCATGGCGCTGCTTGACAGCGTGGAGAACGCGTTTCTGAAACAGCTGATCGACAAGTACTTTAAGGATGAGACATTCATCAAAGCCTTCAAGCGCCATTCGGCAGCGAAGACGGTTCACCACAGCTTTGTCGGAGGTCTTCTGGAACACACCCTCAGCGTCGTGAAGATGTGCGATCATTATACGCAGCTTTATCCGTATCTGAAGCGAGATCTGCTGCTTACGGCCGCCGCATTCCATGATGTGGGCAAACTCAAGGAGATCTCGGATTTTCCGACAAATGATTATACCGACAGCGGGCAGCTGCTCGGACATATTGTGATGGGTTGCGAGCTGGTGGGCTACGGCTGCCGGACCATCCCGGGTTTCCCCAAAAAGCTGGCGACGGAACTCCAGCACTGCATCCTGGCCCATCACGGAGAGTATGAGTACGGGTCACCGAAAAAACCGGCGATCCCGGAAGCGCTCGCGCTGAACCTGGCGGATAACGCGGATGCCAAGCTTGAATCCATGAAGGAGATCATGAAGGCGGCCGGCAGCAATATCGGCTGGCTTGGTTTCAATAAACTGTTCGAGTCCAATTTGAGAAAGAGCACGGAATTGTGATGAAAACGCAACGAAATCACGGATTGGATCTGCTGCGCATGGTCAGCATGCTGATGGTCGCTGTGCTTCATGTACTGGGACAGGGCGGCGTGCTGGCCAGGACAGGCTCCAATGATGTGACCTATTATGTCTGTTATTTCCTGGAGGCCGCATGCCTGTGCGCCGTGAACTGCTACGGGCTGATCTCGGGGTATGTGGGCAGCCGTTCTTCCTTCAGGGCACGGAAGCTGATCAGCATGATTCTGACGGTTGAACTGTACAGCCTGCTGATCGGCCTGATCCTCGGGCTGATGCACCGCGACTGGCTTGACAGGGATGTGCTGCTGCAGATCATGCTTCCCATTCAGTGGAAGACCTGGTGGTACTACAGCGCCTATGTGGGTCTGTACCTGCTGACACCTTTCCTGAACCGCGGTGTGAACGCACTTGAAAACAGAGAGAAGAAACATCTGATGACCGTCTGCTTTATGGTCTTTTCTGTGTTTCCCATGGCGGCCAAGAGCTTTTCCGTGGATTTTTTCAGCCTCATCGGCGGATACAGTCTGATCTGGCTGATCGTGCTTTATGTTTTCGGGGCCTGCCTGCGCGGAATTGAAGAGGAAGCGGAGGATGAAGCGAAGAACGGGTTCTGGGAAGGCGTCCTGAAGCTGAAGGTTCCGGCCCTGGCAGGGATCTTTGTCCTCAGTACGGCATTTGCATGGCTCTGGAAACTGCTGGTGGAGATTCACCTGATCCGGGTTCCCGCGGATACGGCATTCAACCGGATGATGCTGATCTATCATTCGCCTGCCATGCTGATCAACGGACTGGCGCTGGTCCTGCTTTTCAGGCAGCTGACGATCCGCCCCGGGCGGCTGCGCCAGGTGATCGCCCTGCTCGCTCCCTCAGCCTTTTATGTTTACATCATTCATGCACATCCGCTGATCTGGGAACATATCCTGAAGGGCCGTTTCCAGGCATGGAAGGATTTTTACCCGGCGCTGGTGATCTTCCCGGTCATCGGCACCGCGCTTGTGATCTATATCTGCTGCAGCGCGATCGACATCGGAAGAAGGAAGATCCTTGCGGTCTGCAGGAAAGTCAGCAGAAGAAAGAATGCGCCGTCCGGCGAATGAACGCTGCATTTATAACAGGAGTATATTGTGAGCCGACTGGAAGAAGAAATCAAAAGAAGAAGAACCTTTGCCATTATTTCCCACCCGGATGCAGGCAAGACCACACTGACGGAGAAATTCCTGCTCTATGGCGGAGCCATCAATCTTGCGGGATCGGTCAAAGGCAAGGCGACAGCCAGACATGCGGTCTCCGACTGGATGGAGATCGAGAAGGAGAGAGGTATCTCCGTCACATCCTCCGTGCTGCAGTTCCACTATGACGGGTTCTGCATCAACATCCTGGATACGCCGGGCCATCAGGATTTCTCGGAGGATACCTACCGCACGCTCATGGCGGCGGACTCCGCCGTGATGGTCATTGACGGATCCAAGGGCGTGGAGGCACAGACAAGGAAGCTGTTCAAGGTATGCGTGATGCGGCATATCCCGATCTTCACGTTCATCAACAAGATGGACCGGGATGCCATGGATACCTTTGACCTGCTGGATGATATCGAGAAGGAACTCGGCATTGCCACCTGCCCCATGAACTGGCCGATCGGTTCGGGCAGGAATTTCCGCGGCGTGTTTGACCGCCGTGAAAACCATGTGGTCACTTTCTCCGATACCCAGAAGGGTACCAAGGAGGGCGTGGCGACCGTCTATGACCTGGAGGATCCGGCACTGACGGAATTCATCGGAACAGGCGCAAAGGCGCAGCTGGAGGAAGAGATCGAACTGCTCGATGGCGCCAGCGCGGAATTTGACCAGGAAGAGGTATCGGCAGGACGCCTCTCGCCCGTGTTTTTCGGGTCCGCGCTGACCAACTTCGGCGTGGAGATTTTCCTGAAGTATTTCCTGGAGATGACGACAGCACCGCTCCCGAGAAAATCCGACATCGGGATCATTGATCCTGTCAAACCTTCCTTCTCCGCCTTTGTTTTCAAGATCCAGGCCAATATGAACAAGGCGCACAGGGACAGGGTCGCTTTCATGCGGATCTGCTCCGGCAAATTCGAGGCCGGGATGGAAGTATACCATGTGCAGGGTGACCACAGGCAGCGCCTCTCCGCGCCGCAGCAGATGATGGCCAGCGAGCGCCACATCGTGGATGAAGCCTATGCCGGGGACATCATCGGCGTGTTTGACCCGGGGATCTATTCCATCGGGGACACGATCTGCATGCCCGGAGAGAAGTTCGCGTTCGAAGGCATCCCGACCTTCGCGCCTGAGCATTTCGCAAGAGTGCGGCAGCTGGATACCATGAAGCGGAAGCAGTTCGTGAAGGGGATCAGCCAGATCGCACAGGAAGGCGCGATCCAGATCTTCCAGGAACTTTCTTCCGGTATGGAGGAGATCATTGTCGGCGTGGTGGGTGTTCTGCAGTTCGACGTGCTGAAATACCGGCTTACGAACGAATACAATGTACAGATCGAACTGGAGAATCTGCCCTATGAGCATATCCGCTGGATCGAAAATGAGCAGATCGATCTGGACGGGATCGTGGGCACCTCGGACATGAAGAAGGTGCAGGATCTGAAGGGAAGACCGCTGCTCCTGTTCATCAACAGCTGGTCCCCG
>JAGCAV010000359.1 GCA_017652545.1 Lachnospiraceae bacterium | reverse complement strand
TCGATCTCATGGATCATGGAGTTCTCAACGGACATGGATGTCTTCCACCCGATGCCGCCGTCGTCGTAATTGTGGTGGCAGCAGTGCAGAACAAGCGGAGCTCCGTATTTGCCCGAATCGATCAGTTTTTTAAGCTGGACATAGCCGGGATCATATCGGCGCATAAAACCGACCTGCACAAGCTGCTTCCCTCCGGCCATCTCCGCATCGACAATTTCCCTGCACAATTCCGGCGTAGGGGAGAGCGGTTTTTCACAGAATACCGGTTTGCCTGCTTTGACAGCCTCCAGCACAAACGGTGCATGCCAGGCATCCGCTGCCGTGACAACAACCGCTTCGATCTGAGGATCATGAATCATCTCCTCCGGACTGTCATATCCCCTGATGCCGAATTTCTCCGCTACGCTCTTTCCATAGTCAACGGCAACGTCCGCGCATCCGATCACACGTCCTCCCTGCAGGCGGTTATTGATCCGGTCTATGTGCGTCTTCCCGATCGCTCCGGTTCCCACAAGACCGATCTTCAATTCTTCCATCTCATTTACCTCCCTGAGAATATGCCCGATGATAACCGTACCGGCTGTTCACCCTGATCCTTCATGTTGAATCAGAACTCACGGCTGTGCTATAGTAGTCATGTAAATCATTGAGATCAGGATGATCCGGCTGTGATGCGGTGTGCTCTGCACTGCATATTCCGGTACTCCTGAAAAACCGGATCTTCTGACGGGAGGTCTTTTATGATTCAGTGTTTTGCAAAGCAGGAATATGCTTCATCTTTTCAGGCCGGGACCATGCCGCGTCTTCTGTCTGCGAGCAATGTCCACATGGAATATGGTCACCGCACCAGGGCTCTTCACAGGCACAACGACTGCTGTGAGATTCTTTTCGTTTATGACGGCGCTTCCAGATATGTCGTCGGAGATCACGTTTTCCCTGTCAGAAAGGGGGACCTGATCGTCACAAACTGCGATATGCTTCATGAAGATATCCTTGATGAGAACGACACCGTCTCTTATTATGCCATCAGCATGGATGATCTTCTGCTGGAAAATCTTCCCAAAAATCATCTGATCGCCAATGATGTATGTCCTGTCTTCCCTGCTCTTTCTGCCGAACCGCTGTTTGACCAGCTGTTTCAGTCCATCTTTGAGCATCTTTCAGAAAACAGGCCCGAATCCCAGGAAGTCTGTCATTATCTGATGATGTCTGTGATCACGCAGGTCCTGCACATGGTCCGGTCTTCAAAGGTACCCCGCATGGAAGCCGGGGATATATCCACACTGATCCGGGAAGTGAAGCACTACCTGGATGATAATTACATGCAAAATCTGTCTCTCCAGTCGATCAGCGCCAATTTTTTCATCAGTCCTTACCATCTGTCTCACTATTTCAAGGAAAAGACCGGGAATTCCCCGATGAATTATGTGAACCGCCGCAGGATCGGCGAGGCACAGACACTTCTGATCCGAACAAAAGATTCCATCACTGACATTGCCGGTCATGTCGGTTTCAGCAATCTCAATAATTTCAACATACAATTTCAGAAACAGGTCGGCATGTCGCCGCGGCAGTACCGCAAGGTCTATCTTTCACACCCGGAAGATCCGGACTGATCACGATATCTGTCCGAGCCGGGATCCGCAGTAAAAGCAGCCGTTTATCACAGAAGAAAACAGATTGTCAGAAAAGAGAAATGCATATGCCCACACAGACTTCATCCTCTTTTTTCTCAAAAGACCCCACATTTTACAGGCGCCTGTTCACGATCCTCCTGACGGTTTCCCTTCAGAATGTCATCGCCTACAGCGTCAATATGGCGGATAACCTGATGCTTGGAAGCTACTCGCAGGTCACGCTCTCCGGCGCCGCCACCGTAAACCAGATCTTTTTTATGGTGCAGCAGCTCTCCGTAGGGATCTGCGATACGCTCGTCATCATCGGCTCCCAGTACTGGGGCCGGCGGAATGTTCACTCCCTGCGCAAGGTAGGCGGCTGCGGACTGAAACTGGCTCTGGGCGGCGGTCTTCTGATCTGGTCGATCTGTCTTCTTTTCCCGACCCGGCTGATGGCCATCTTTACAACCGATTCATCCATTGCCTCAGAAGGCATGGCTTACATGGCCATCATCAAATACACCTTTATCCTGTTTCTGGTGACCCAGGCGATCCTGGCCACCCTGCGCTGTGCTGACACAGTGCGGATCGCCTTCATTGTTTCCTGTATCTCCCTTGTCGTAAATGTGGGGATCAACTACTGCCTGATCTTCGG
>JAGCAV010000033.1 GCA_017652545.1 Lachnospiraceae bacterium | reverse complement strand
TACCTGTGCAAGGCCGTTTCCGACGGTGGCTCCGTCGAAAAGCGCTTCCGGGCCTTTTGAAGCAATGAGGGAGATCATCCGGTCAACTGCCTGCCTCATGGTAAGCTGCCCGTCTATGATATGAAGCTGCATATATTTCAGGATGTATGCCAGAGCGGCAGTCTGTTCCCGGTCGACGATCTGCTCGAGTCCCCTGAGGTCGACCTCATCTCTTGCAAGAAGGAACTGGTCTTCAGACAACACTTTCAGTTTGATCCGGTCGTCCTTGAGCAGCGCGCTGTTCCTTACAGGCAGACGTCTGAAGGTGGGAACGGAGAAACCTTCAGCCCGGTAGACGGTATGTCCCGGATCAGGCATGCCCGAGCCGGAAACGGAAGCATCGGAACCGCTACCGATGGCGGCCTTCGCGGTTTCCGTAATTTCCAGCGGAACATAGCGGTCCATCTGGATCACTGTATCCGCCACGTGGAAGAAGGCTCCGGAACTGCCCGCCACCAGGATGGTGGAGACGCCTGCCTTTTCATACAGATCGCGAATCCTGGAGATAAAAGGTGTGATCGGCTCTTTATCCCTGCTGACGACACGAGCCATCAGTTCATCCCGCACCATGAAGTTGGTGGCGCAGGTATCCTCATCGATCAGCAGCAGGCCTGTTCCGGCTTCCACTGCTTCGATCACGTTCGCAGCCTGGGATGTACTGCCGCTGGCATCCTCAGAGGAAAAACGGGCGGTATCCCTGCCGTTCGGCAGATCGTTGATGAACAGAGAAATATCGGTTGACACAATGCTGCGGCCATCCTCGGCACGGACCTTGACGGCGCTGCTGTCGGTGATCACATATTCCCGTCCGTCATGGCGGATATGGTTGTAGACACCCCGCTCGAGGGCCTGCAGCAGTGTTGACTTTCCGTGATAACCGCCGCCCACGATCAGCGTGATCCCGTTTCGGATCCCCATGCCGCGGATTATTCCGCGATGGGGAAGCGTCAGTGTGACGGCCAGTTTTTCCGGACTCTGAAAAGGAACCGCATTCTTCATGGGCAGCGAAGAGATACCGCTTTGGCGGGGAAGCACGGATCCGTCCGCGACGAACGCGCACAGACCCAGGCCGGGGAGGGTATCTCTGATATACTGCTGGTCATCCGCCAGGTCGATCACGCCGCGAAGGCGGCGCTGGTCGATATTGCGAAAGCAAAGGGACACCCGGACGGTCTCCGGGAGGAAATCATTTATGATCCGGATGAGTTCTCCGGCGTTGATTGTCCGCCCGTTTGCGGGGAAACCGACCTGAAAGCGCAGGGTCACATCGCCTGAGGCCGGATCGATCCGGCAGGCGGTTCGTTCCAGGATTTCCTGGCCCGGCCGTGACGTGGAGACAAGCCCGCTCTTTCCGGATCCCGCGTGGCGGAATTCCCTGTTCGACAGCTCTGTGGAGAAAAGCCGCAGCAGATGGTCCTGAAGCGCAATGCGCCTGTGTGTTTCCTGCATATATTCCTTCGGAAACAGCGCGGTCCGCCCGGGCACGATCACACTGACATTGGAGGGGGAAGCAAACGGATCGCCCTGCACATGGTCGATGCTCAGGATATAGGAACCATAGGACCACCGTCCGCGGGTCTCCTTATAAGCCGGATATCCGCGGTGATCAATGGACAGCAGCAGTTTGGTCAGGTCTTCACTGGTCTTTATCATAAGGAAGATACTCCTTCGCCGGTAATGTGTAAGGTGATTGTATCACAGGGCGGGTGGGCCGGCAAAGCGATGAGCAGATATATGTTGGAATTATCGGACGGGATATGCTATCATGTCGTGGACAGTCTGGAAAAGCCTGTAAGGGCGGGAAAGGAAAATCTGAGAAGATGAAAACGATCGGAATTATCGGCGCCATGGAAGTGGAAGTCGAAAAACTGAAAAAAGATATGCAGATAACAGGAACAGTTTCAAAGGCCGGCATGGTCTTCTGTGAGGGAACGCTTGCAGGAAAACACGCAGTTGTGGTCCGAAGCGGCGTCGGCAAGGTCAATGCCGCGGCCTGTACACAGATCCTGGCAGATGTGTTCGACGTTGACGCGGTCATCAACACGGGCATTGCCGGATCACTGAATGCGGATATTGACATCGGAGATATTGTGCTTTCCACCGATGTGGTGCATCATGATGTGGATGCCACAAACTTCGGGTATCCGCCGGGACAGGTTCCCCAGATGGATGCTTTTTCCTTTCAGGCAGATGAACAGCTGGTGAATCTGGCGGAAGAAATCTGCGGGAAGGTCAATCCCGAGATCCGCGTGTTCCGCGGAAGGGTCGCAAGCGGCGACCAGTTCATTTCCGACAGGGCTGCAAAGAAAAAGATCACCGGGGAGTTTAACGCACTGTGTACGGAGATGGAAGGCGCAGCCATTGCCCAGACTGCATTCCTGAACCGGATTCCGTTCCTGATCATCCGGGCGATCTCGGATAAGGCGGATGACAGTGCAACGATGGATTATGATGTTTTTGAGGAAAAGGCGGTCAGGCACAGTGTCCGGCTGACGGAAGGTCTGCTGGAGGCATTGTAAGATCAGGGGCCTTTTTGGAAGAAAGTGAATGTAACAATATGATAATTGATCGAATCATACAATCGTTCCGGGAACCGGATCACGGCTGCGCCACGGCATGCAGGCGGTACGTGTCGACCGGCATGTTGCTCTGCGCTGTCTGCGTGGTCTCCCTGACAGGATGTGCCTCGACACCGGGCAGCCTGTCCGGAGGAGGGGAGATGTCTTCGGAGATGGCGAGCGGGGAGATCCTCTCGGAGGCTTTGGAAGAAGGGCTGTCCATGTCTGAAACGACCGGGCTGGGATTTGACGAGGAGAGCATAACGGAAGAGGCCGGCGGCCTGGGAGCATGGTTTGAGACAGCCATTGAGGTGGGAGAACTGAAAGTTCCCTGGTGGGAGACAGAGGCGCAGGAAGAAATGCCCATACCCCTTCAGATCTATACAGAAGGCGCTCATTATCTGATCCCCGGCTGGAAAATGATCTTTGACATGCATCTGCCCTGCCCGATGCACAGTCTGGGTCTTCTGCAAGGCAGGCTTGAACAGATGCTGGAGGGATATGAAGGCACCTGGTCGGCTTCCGTCCGGGACCTGACAGGAGGAGAGAGGTTTGTCATCCATGATGAACCCATGCCTTCGGCCAGTGTGATGAAACTGTTCATTCTTGGCTGCGTGTATGAAGACATCCGGTCCGGCCGCCTGAGCAGGACGGAAGAGCTGGTCGCAAGGATGCGGTCCATGATCAGTGCCAGTTCGAATACGGACGCCAACGAGATCATCCGGATCCTGGGAGAAGGCGATCACGCCGCGGGTATCGCCCGTATCAACACGTACATCAGGGACAGCGGTTTTTCAGAGAACACGGTCATCTATAATCCGTTCCAGGAAGCGAGTCTGATCCTGGATCCGAACAACAGAAATCATACAAGCGCGGATGATGCGGCTGAGATCCTGGAACGCATCTACCGGCGTACTTTCGCCACACGGAGCGCCTGCAACGAGACGGAACAGATGCTGCTGGATTCCTCCATCAGATACAAGATCCCGTCTGCTCTTCCGGAAGGCACTGTGGTTGAAAACAAGACCGGAGAGACGGATGATATAGAGAACGACGCGGCACTCATCTGTACACCCGGCGGGGATTACATTCTGACGGTGTTTTCCACAGGCTGGCCGGACAAAGGCCAGGCGCAGAAGCGCATCAAGGAGATCTCAGCCGAAGTGTACCGGTATTTTTCCGATCCGGATTACGGAAGGAAGCTGTATCCGTATCTGGAAGCGCCGGAAGAGACGGCGGATCTGGAGGTTCTCCGGGAGGAGGATGAGCCTGCTGAAGAGGATCTGACAGAAACGGATCCTGCAGAAGAAAGCCTGACAGAGGCAGAATATGCCAAAGAAGCGCTGACAGAAGCAGAATATGCCAGAGAAGCGCTGACAGAAGGGCTGACAGAAGCGGGACCCGCCAAAGCCGGCATGACGGAAACCGATCCTGCCGGGGAAGCCTTGACAGAAGCGGAATCTGCCGAAGCGGATCAGACAGAAACGGATGCGTCGGAAGCGAAGTAAGAGGTGAAGAATTGAAACTGTGGGGAAAACTCTGGAAGGACAATCATATGCTCAGGGACGCGGTGGCGGAGGATCACTCCGATGACACCCGTACCCACAAGATCTTTCACACACTGGAAGAACTCTGTCTGGAATTCGACCTTGGAAAGCCGATCTGGCTGGATTCCAACATCAGGGATTTCAAACGGCACAGCCGGACAAGATTTACCCAGGACAGCTTTATCGAAAGCATCGACTTTGACTACCTGGAGATCATGATCCTGGAGGAGTGACCCGGGACAGGAATAGCAAGCACAGGCGCCTGCCATCATCGAGCGGATGATGGCAGGCGTTTTTTCTGTTAAATACTATTGACGAATGGGAAAAAGTAGGATAAAGTATTGCTACATACAATATGAATACATATAAAGACGATATGTAATTATTATATCGTAAGAATTTTCATTGCCACAGTACAACGGATACGGAAGCGTTATGAGAGGAGCAGGTTATGAAAAGGTGTTTGAGAAAGAAGGTCAGTGCTGTCATGACAGCGGCCATACTGGTTATGGCACTTCCAGCAGGCCTGTCTGCAGAAGAAGAACTTCAGACAGTTGCGCAGCAGGAAATGCAGGTGCCGGCCGTACAGGATGCGAAGGAAGAGGCGGAGCCGGCTCCTGCGACAGAGGCTGCTCCCGCTGAAGAGCCTGCGCCTGTGGCAGACCCGGAAACGGCAACAGAGGCCGCACCTGCGGAGAACCCTGAACCTGTGACAGAGCCCGTTCCTGCAGAGGACCCTGAACCTGTGACAGAGCCCGCACCATCAGAAGTCCCTGAACCGGCGACAGAAATTGCGCCTGTGGAGAAACCTGAACCGGTGATGGAGACAGCCACTGCGGAAGACCCGGAACCTGTGACAGAGTCCGTACCTGCAGAGAACCCTGAACCTGTGGCAGAGACTGCGCCTGCGGATGAATCAGAACCGGTGACGGAGACTGCGCCTGCAGCAGAAGCGGAACCGATGACGGAAGCCACATCTGCAGAAGAACCGGAAGCCGT
>JAGCAV010000358.1 GCA_017652545.1 Lachnospiraceae bacterium | reverse complement strand
CCGCATCCGGAAGGGATCGCCGTTCACAGCATACCGGAGGGAATCCGGGCGGCCTCCGACCTTGGCTATCCGGTGCTGGTCCGGCCGAGCTTTGTGCTGGGCGGCAGGGCCATGGAGATCGTCGCAAATGAAGAGATGCTGGTGAGGTATCTGAAAAACGCGGTGGAAGTCGACCGGGAACGGCCCGTGCTGATCGACAGATACATTGTGGGTAAGGAAGTGGAAGTGGATGCGGTCTGTGATGGGAAGGATGTGTTCCTGCCGGGAATCATGGAGCTGGTGGAGCGCACCGGTGTTCACTCCGGAGACAGCATCAGCGTGTATCCGCCTTTCTCCGTTTCGGAGAAGGTCAGGGAAACCATCGCGGACTATACGGAAAGACTCGGCCTGGGGATCGGGATCGTCGGCCTGTACAACATCCAGTTTATCGTGGACTCCGAGGACCGGGTCTATGTCATTGAGGTGAACCCGAGAGCATCCAGAAGCGTACCCTTCCTCTCAAAATCGACAGGCATCCCGCTGGTCGATATTGCCGTGAAGGCCATGCTCGGGAACAGCCTTGCGGATCAGGGGTATATCGGGAAGGCTCTTCCTCAAAGACCGTTCTGGTATGTGAAAGCACCGGCTTTCTCATTTGAAAAGCTGAACGGAATGGATGCGTACCTGTCCCCCGAGATGAAATCCACCGGGGAGGCGATCGGATATGACAGAAGCCTGAAGCGGGCTCTCTACAAAGCCCTTCAGGCATCCGGCGTCAGGATGAAAGAGTACGGGACGGTCATGGTGACCCTGGCGGACGAGGACAAGGAGGAGGCACTGCCGCTCGTGAAAAGATTCTATGAGCTCGGCTTCAACATTGAGGCAACATCGGGCTCAGGCATATTCCTGAAAGAGCACGGGATCCGGACCAGGATCCGCGGAAAGATCAGCGAGGGCAGCGATGACATTCTCAGATCCATCAGGGCAGGTTACGTGAGCTACATCATCAATACCAGGGCAATCCTTTCGGGTGTTCACTATCAGGACGGCATCGCGATCAGGCAGTGCGCCATCGAGAACGGGATCACCATGTTCACATCGCTGGACACGGTCAGGATCCTTCTGGATGTGCTCGAGGACATTGTGCCGGGGATATCTGAGATCTGAGTAATAAACTGATCAGGAGGATGGTCCTGACCAATCAGGGGTCAGTCAGGGAACGGTTCTGTGACTGATCCTGACTGACCGGGGAGGTTTATGAATATGGACAAGATACTGGTTCTTGATTTCGGCGGACAGTACAACCAGCTCATCGCGCGCAGAGTGAGAGAGCAGCAGGTGTATGCGCAGATCAGGCCGTTTAACCGCATATCTGCCGGGGAGATCAGGGCTGAAGGCTACAGGGGGATCATATTTACGGGCGGACCGAACAGCGTCTATGATCCGGCGTCTCCTCATTACGATCCTGCCATTCTGGATCTGGGAATCCCGATCCTCGGGATCTGCTACGGCTGCCAGCTCATGGCATATATGGCCGGCGGGGAGGTGTCTTCGGCGGAAAGCGCCAGTGAGTACGGGAAAACGGCACTGACAGTCAGGGCACATACGCTTTTCGCCGGCGTGCCCGAAGAGAGTGTGTGCTGGATGAGCCACACGGATTACGTGAGCAAAGTCCCGGCCGGTTTTGGGACGATCGCGGCTACGCCCCACTGTCCCTGCGCGGCGATGGGAGACGATGACCGGAAGCTATACGGCGTGCAGTTCCATCCGGAGGTGACGCATACGGAATACGGAAAGCAGATCATCAGAAACTTTCTCTTTTCTGTCTGCGGCTGCACGGGGGACTGGAAAATGGATGATTACGCAGCCCGCATGATCGCGCAGTACCGGGAGCAGCTTCGCGGGAAAAAGGTGCTGCTGGCGCTCTCCGGCGGTGTGGATTCCGCAGTGGCTGCATTGCTTCTGCACAAAGCGATCGGACAGGACCTTGTCTGCGTGTTTGTCGATCACGGCCTTATGCGGAAAAACGAGGGAGACTTTGTGGAGAAGACTTTCCGGACAGAGCTGGGCGTCAACATGATCCGGGTGAATGCCGGGGAGCGCTTCCTCCGGAAGCTGGCCGGCGTGACCGAGCCGGAGCGCAAGCGCAGGATCATCGGGGAGGCGTTTATCCGCGTTTTTGAGGAAGAAGCCGGCAGGATCGGCCATGTATACGCGCTGGCGCAGGGGACGATCTATCCGGATGTGATCGAGAGCGGCCGGGGTGATTCCGCGGTCATCAAGAGCCATCACAATGTCGGCGGGCTGCCCGATGTGATCTCCTTTGAGACCATCGTCGAACCTCTGAGGGATCTTTTCAAGGATGAGGTCCGCAGCATCGGAACGGCGCTGGGTCTGCCCGGCGAGCTTGTGTGGCGCCAGCCTTTCCCGGGTCCCGGCCTTGCCGTCCGCGTGATCGGGGAGATCACAAAAGAGAAGCTGGAAATCTTAAGAGAAGCGGATGCCATATACACAGAAGAAGTGCTTGCCGGCACACAGCCTGACGGCAGACCGGATCAGTATTTTGCCGTGCTGACAGATACACGCAGTGTGGGCGTCATGGGAGACGCCAGGACCTATGGCTATACCGTTGCGCTGCGGGCCGTCTCAACGGATGATTTCATGACGGCGGAATGGTCCAGGCTGCCGTATGATGTTCTGGAAAGAGCAGGAAGCCGGATCACAAATGAGGTGCCCGGCGTATCCAGAGTCGTATATGATATCACGTCAAAGCCGCCGGGAACGGTGGAGTGGGAGTGATACAACGGCTCTCAAAAACCCAGTATTTATGCGGATTGCAAGCATATTTGCTTAGTCGATGACAACAAATTGACAACAGCAATCCAAAACTGATTATTCTAATAGTGAAAAGGCTATCTAATCCATGACGGATCCAGATAGTCTTTTTCTTTTTGCATTCCGGTGTTATCGGATGCAAGGAGGGTAATGGAGCTTCCATTCTTCATATGCAGCTGCGGCATCGAAATCACCCTGGCTGTTCTTGCGAGCTTCGTTCCACTTTAAGTTGCACAGGCAGCAGGGTAAGTTGGACACGAGGGGGGTAAGTTTTCATATTTCCCCGTCGCTGCGGTAGATTTGGACACATTCGGTCTGTATAATGTGAAGCGAAAATTGGGATTTGCGGAGGAATGCATGATACGAGAAGTAAAACGAGAAGATATACCAACATGCGTGAACTT
>JAGCAV010000357.1 GCA_017652545.1 Lachnospiraceae bacterium | reverse complement strand
TAACGGAATCAGTGCCGGGACACGCTGGCTGCTTTCCCTTCTCGGACTTGTGCTGATGACGATGATCTTCACCATGCTCTATATCGTCCTTCCGAACGGAAAGAGAAGATTTCGGTCACAGCTGCCCGGTGCCATATTCACCACGCTTGCCTGGACGATCTATACAGGTATTTACTCGATCTATCTGGGTCTGGCATCAAATCTTTCTGTCGTCTATGGAGGACTTGCCTCTGCAATGGGTACCATGCTATGGCTGTATTTTTGCCTCTACCTGTTCTTTTTCGGGGCTGAGATCAATGAATGGCTGGTCAACCCGGACAGCTTTCCGTTTTAGGCGGATCCGGAATTTCCCCTTGACACTTCTCTTTCTTATGTTAAACTATTCTGCGTGCGATGAAGCACAACTGATCCAAAGGCTGTGAAGGTGCACAGTAGGATCCGGGTTTCCGACAGAGAGAAGATGTCATGGGCTGAAAACATCTTCCGGTTCAGTCCGGTTTTCGAAATTCACACCGGAGCCGCTGCTCTGAACAAAAGCGGTCCATTCGTCTTTATGAATGAAGATCCTTTCAGTAGGAGACAGACGCCGGCACACGTTACGTGCAAATGAAGTGCCTGTTGAAGATAAGAGAAGAGTGCATGCGGGGAAGGATTTCCTGCAGGCATGATGACTTGTCAAAATACAGGAATTTGGGTGGTACCGCGGATATAAAGTTTATTCGTCCCATGTCTTCGGACATGGGATTCTTTTTGCTTTCAAAGGGACGATCTTTGTAAACGGGAAGCAATTACCGTATCCGGTCCCTTTATTATCATCAAGGAGGTAGATGAATGAGCAACCAGCTGCAGGAGATCAGGGAAAGAGCCCTGGCCATGATGAAGAATGCGGAGAGCCTTGACAAGCTGAACGAGGCGCGTGTCGCGTTTCTCGGCAAGAAGGGCGAACTGACAGCCGTTCTGAAGAGTATGAAAGAGATTGCGCCGGAAGACAGGCCTGCTTTCGGTCAGATGGTCAATGACACCAGGACGGTGATCGAAAAACATCTCGAGGAAGCAAAGAAGATGCTGGAGCAGAAAGCGTTGGAGATGCAGCTTCAGCAGGAGACCATCGATGTGACACTGCCGGCAAACAAAAGACGTGTCGGTCATCGTCATCCCAATCAGATCGCGCAGGAAGAAGTCGAACGCATTTTCATCGGTATGGGATATGAAGTCATTGAAGGTCCCGAGATCGAGTATGACGAATATAATTTCGAAAAGCTGAACATTCCCGCCAACCATCCGGCGAAGGACGAACAGGATACGTTCTACATCAACAAGGAGATCGTACTCCGGACGCAGACTTCTCCGGTTCAGGCACGCGTGATGGAGCAGGGAAAGCTTCCGATCCGCATGATCTCTCCGGGACGTGTTTTCCGCTCTGATGAGGTGGATGCGACTCACTCACCTTCTTTCCATCAGATCGAGGGCCTGGTGATCGACAAAAACATTACATTTGCCGACCTGAAGGGCACCCTTGCGGAGTTCGCGAAGCAGCTGTTCGGCGAGGAGACGAAAACAAAGTTCAGACCGCATCACTTCCCGTTCACCGAGCCTTCCGCTGAAGTGGATGTGTCCTGCTTCAAATGCGGCGGCAAGGGATGCCGTTTCTGCAAGGGCAGCGGATGGATCGAGATCCTCGGCTGCGGCATGGTCCACCCGCATGTGCTTGAAATGTGCGGCATTGACCCGGAAGAATACACAGGTTTTGCTTTCGGCGTAGGTCTGGAACGTATCGCGCTGCTGAAGTATGAGATCGACGATATGAGACTGTTGTATGAAAACGACGACAGGTTCCTGAACCAGTTTTGAGAAAGCGCATAACAGGCACTTTCCTCAGAAAGGAGAATACAATATATGAATACAACACGCTCATGGATCAGGGCCTATGTTCCGGATCTTGATGTGACAGCACAGGAATATACGGATGCCATGACTCTCACCGGAACCAAGGTCGAGGGTTATGTGGAACTGGATGCCGATCTTGACAGGATCATCATCGGCCAGGTCGAGAAGATCGATCCGCATCCCGATGCGGATAAGCTGATCGTATGCCAGGTCAATGTCGGCAGCGAGGTCACCCAGATCGTGACAGGTGCGCCGAACGTACATGTAGGGGACAAGATCCCGGTGGTCCTGGACGGCGGCAAGGTCGCCGGCGGACACGACGGAAAGATGACGCCCGGCGGAATTGAGATCAAAAAAGGGAAACTGCGCGGAGTGGAGTCAAACGGCATGATGTGCTCCATCGAGGAACTGGGAAGCACCAGGGAGATGTATCCGGAAGCTCCGGAGTACGGCATCTACATTTTCCCGGAAGACGCCGAGATCGGCGCAGACGCCATCGAGGCGCTGGGCCTTCGCGACGTTGTCTTCGAGTACGAGATCACATCCAACCGGGTGGACTGCTACAGCGTCATCGGAATCGCCAGGGAAGCGGCTGCCACATTCGGAAAGGAATTCCATCCCCCTGTCGTCACACCGACAGGCAATGATGAGGATGTCAATGACTACATCAAAGTCACTGTGAAAGATCCTGACCTGTGCCCGCGCTACTGTGCAAGAGTGGTCAAAAATATCAAAATAGAGCCCTCACCGAAGTGGATGCAGCGCCGTCTTGCAGCAGCCGGAATCCGGCCGATCAACAACCTGGTCGATATCACCAACTATGTTATGGAAGAGTATGGCCAGCCCATGCATGCTTTCGACTATGACAGGATCGCCGGTCATGAGATCATTGTCAGAAGGGCAGAGGACGGCGAAAAGTTCACGACGCTGGACGGACAGGAGCGGACCATGGATCACGACGTCGTCATGATCTGTGACGGTGAAAAGTCCATCGGTATCGGCGGTATCATGGGCGGTGAGAATTCCATGATCACCGATGATGTCAAAACGATGTTGTTCGAGGCGGCATGCTTTGACGGGACCAATATCCGTCTGTCAGCCAAGCGGATCGGCCTGGTCACGGACGCTTCCAGAAAGTTTGATAAAGGACTGGATCCGAACAATGCGAAGGC
>JAGCAV010000356.1 GCA_017652545.1 Lachnospiraceae bacterium | reverse complement strand
ATGTTGAGATCAGCCTTATCACACACAGTTTTACAGATCTCCCCACTGCTGCAAAAGAAATGGCTGACATGATCCTGGACAGAGTATTGTAATGAAAAAAAGCCTTGCTGCCGGATACACTCTCCGGCAGCAAGGCCTTTTTGTTATTTCCTGTACAGATTTCCTGCATATATGAAGCTATATGCTGCAGTTCAGATTTACTCTCCCAACGCGCATGCTGCCGCGTTTCTTCCGGCAACACGTCCGAATGTCGTGGAGATGGAGAGCATGGATCCGGAAGCGGGGTATATCCTGTTAAAGAACTGACCGGATGCGCATTCACCTGCAGCAAACATATTCGGAAATGCCGTTCCATCCTCTTTCAGTACCTGCGCTTCGGAATTGATCTCAAATCCTCCGAAGCCTGCGACTGTGGAGCGGATGACTTTGATTGCGTAATACGGGCCTTCCTCAGAGAGCGGTGCGATCGTGGCTCTTCCAAAATCCTCATCTTCTCCCTTTTCTCCGAGCTCATTGTACCTTGCAACTGTCGCCGCAAATGTTTCCGCGTCCAGTCCTGCAGCTTCTCCCAGCTCTTCCAGCGTATCTGCCTTAAAGCCCTGACGTCTCTCAACCGCTTTCTCCATAAGCGGGACTTTATCCTCTAAAGTGGAGTCGAAGATCCACCATGCGCAGGATGTTCCGTTTTCTTCCATAGCCTGGTAGTAAAGCGGGTAGTCCAGGGATTCATTCATGAACCGTTCTCCCTTATCGTTCACGCCCAGGGTCGGCAGCCAGGAAAGAAGATTGACTCCATTATTCAGGGTATAGGAGGCATCCGTGGTATGCATGCCCATCACACCGCCCTTGAAGATCATGGAAGCGCCGAGTTCCTTGCCCCATTCGATCTCATCACCGGTATTTCCTACTGAAGACATGGAGGGAACTCCTTCCGAGTTCGGAACATATTCTGCCATATAATCCGGGTTCCTGTCATATCCGCCATTGGCCATGATCACAGCTTTTGCGTTTACGGTTACAGCTGCGCCGTAATGATCCGCAACGGCTCCGGTAACAACATCTCCGTCTGTGAGCAGTTCTGTAACGGCAGCGTGACGGATCACCGTGATATTTTCATTCTCCAGTACATGATTCCAGATCGGCACCATGACAGCTCCGCCACGGTCTACGGTGAAATGTCCTCTGTTCGCAGGGCTGGTTCCTGTCGGCTTTACACCTCCGTCAAATTCAATACCCATCTCATCGATCAGCCAATCGATGGTTTCACCGGAATGCTCCGCCCAGAAAGTGACCATGTCAAGGTCCATATTTCCATCCGTACGCTCCTCATAATAGGCAACGATATCTTCCGGATGGAACCCATCGATGGTTTCATCGATATTCAGCTGAGATCCGGTACCGTAAACAATACCGCCGGATGTGACAGAACTTCCTCCCAGGCGATCCAGTTTTTCCAGGACAACTACCTTTGCTCCGGCGTTGGCCGCTTCCAGCGCGGACACCAGGCCTGCAATACCGCCTCCGATCACAAGCACATCTGTATCCAGGTTCTCATCTTCGGCAGTCTCATGTACCTCTTCATCAAATCCTTCCGCGCCGGCTGCTTCCAGGGCGGCTTTTACAGCATACTTTACAGCGTTGGCGCTGAATGTTGCGCCTGAGGCCGCATCCACATTCCATGTCTGATGTTCCACGATCCTCTGCGGCATGATCTCCAGAGAATAATCACTCACACCGATGGTCTCGCCCTGCTCTGTAACAGAAACATCACTGATGCTGCCATCTTCCAGGGTTACAGATACTTTCACAGGACCATGAAATCCCGTGGACTCCCCTTCATAAGTCCCGTCTGCCGCCTGTGCATGAATCATCGTTGTCATCAGAAGCGCCGCTCCGAGCGCAAGAACCGCTGCTTTTCTCCTTTTTGTGATCATGATTCCCTCCTTCAAAGTCTTTGCCGTTATCAGATGGTTTCATGATCCATTATATACAGCGCCAATTATTATCTCTAATACAAGAAAATTCATGTGCTCATTAGCAATCGTTTATGTCAGCCCGCATTGAAGAATTCTGCCAGTGTATCCGCATTTTCTTCAAGAACCTTCAAAACATACTGATCCCAGTGCCTTGCATCCGCCGAAGAACTGCCAAACACATAGTCTTCCTGGCCATAATCCATGACATCAAATCCGGGCGTCGCCTTGCTGGCACCGGATGTCCTGTAGGCAGCCGCTCCTTCCAGCGTCATATCGATGCCGTTCTCACTGTCATAGCTGACCCAGTCCGAAAGGTCCGTTCCCGTCGCTTCGGCCGCGGTACCGTTTTCCGTCTGACCGTCTGCAGCTTCCTTCGTGATCTGAACCGCTCCGTCGACATATTCGCCATACATGGTATCCACATACAGAGCCAGGGAATCCCCGAAGATCTCAGAGGGCACATGACCGCCGTTCCACTGCCATTCAATGTCAGCGTCTGTTCCTGCGTTGAGCCATGCGATCTGCAGGTTTAGGGAATTCAGCATGGAGATATCACCTTCGGAAGCGCCCATCAGGATCCTTGTCCATGTTGGATTCTCCGTTCCTTCCGCGCCGATGTAGTTAAGCGGGTCGTAAAGGTCAACGATATTGTTTCCATAGGCATCACCGGCCTGCACTTGCGCAATGTCAGCCTGGTATGCCGCCAGCAGTTCTTCAAAGGAGGCGTAATTCGCAGAATCGGTCCTGCCGGTCGACGACTGTGTCGTTCCGGAATCCGGCGTTCCGACTTCCCCGGCTGTACTCCCGCCCATGTCGGGAGGTCCGCCTGCGCCGTTCCCCTCAAAGCTGCCGCCATCCATATCCGGGGGGCCGCCTGCGCCGTTCCCCTCAAAGCTGCCGCCATCCATATCCGGAGGTCCGCCTGCGTTACCGCCACCGGGGAACCCTCCGCCGGGGCCGCCCATCATGCCGTTTGAATCATTGCCTGATGAGCCCTTTGCATACCATCCGTTGATGAAAGCTTCCGCACGGTCTGCATCCGTC
This sequence comes from Lachnospiraceae bacterium, assembly GCA_017652545.1. The sequence goes on along the minus strand of JAGCAV010000356.1, from coordinate 1,379 downwards.
ATTTCCGCGACTTCACTGTCGGAAAGAGCTGTCCCGTCACTGTCAAACCAGGTCCAGTCTTCTGCATACGACAGTCTGCTGATATAGTCCTGGAGGCTCTGCTCAAATTCTGCCAGGTACAGGTCCAGATACGAACCATAGTAGCCATTGGTGCCGGCATGACCGTTTTCATCATATTCAATGGTCAGTTCGATCGTATCGTCTGTATCACCGTCTTCGTTCAGATCAAAACCAACCTTTGCCTCATCGACCGTCAGTTCTTTTGCGTTGATGTAGTCCATGTACTCTGCCGCAAGGTACTGCGCCAGCTGTTTCTGGAAATCGGTATTAAAACTGTATTCCGTATCCAGATTATATTCGAAAGCGAGTGTCATATCCGCTTCGGCAAGAGAGGTAATGGCGCTGTATGCCACGCATCCCCAGAGCCCGTCAGACAGTTCCACTTCTTCACCGTTTATCGCAACCGTCGTGCAGTAGCTGCCGTCTGTATTCTGATAGACACCCACAGCGCCCTGTGAGATCTCATAGTCATAATAATCCGGGTTATTCCCCGTGGCTGAGAGCATAACGGCATGCGCCCCTCCGCCGGATCCGCCGGTTGATACGAAATAGTCCACGCTTCCCGGCAGGTTGCCAAGCAGGATATTGTATTTCACAAACCGCACGGCATTCTTCTGGTCTACCAGGCAGGACGGGGCATCGCCGGTATATGTTCCGTCAGAGAGTGTGCTCTGTTTTCCCCTGTTCCCGCAGGCGATATTGATATAACCCTCCGCGGCATACGTTGTGCCCGCAGTCTGGTTTGCCTGCGCGGAATAGCCCGCAGCACCGGTGTTTATGATGACGGGGGCAGTCGCCGCCGTATAGATCTGCCCGTTGGTGCTGGTGACCGAAGCTTCATAATCGATCACCAGGTTGCCGGCGGCCGTGCCGCCTGTCACATCTGCTGTCCCGTCTCCATCTGTATCCACACCCTTCACATATGCGCCGGGAACACAGACGGACACCCCCTGATAGTCCGGAAGTTCCGCATTGGCGACTGCGGTTACAGCAGCCATTGTCCACGCATCCGCTTCCTCAGAATATGTCCATTCCGGATTGATGTTTGCCAGATTCAATGCCTCTTCAATACTTGCCTTATCTGAAGAATCCGCTGTGACCACCAGGGTATCCGCAGACGATTCCTGCCTGTTTTCCATTAAGCCGGAATCATTCTCCGCTGCCATACCGCCTGTGCATAACCCGGCAGCCAGGGATGCTGTCAGTAAAAATGCGATCGTTTTTTTCATATGTTTTGCTCTCATAAAAAAGCCTCCTTTACATTTGACGCGGTCATTGTAAAGGAGGTTTATTGAAACTACCTTGAAAATTTTTTATTT
>JAGCAV010000355.1 GCA_017652545.1 Lachnospiraceae bacterium | reverse complement strand
TATTGAATCGCAGTTTGTCACCTCGGACTATAACTCCGCCAATATCCGCATGAGGAGAGAGACGAACGGCGGCTGTATGTACAATCTGGGCTGCTACACGACAAGCCTGATCGGCTGGCTGCTGGGCAGGGAACCGGATGAGATCCGGGCGGCGGGAATCTTTTCGCCGGAAGGGATCGATGTCCTGACTACAGCCGTCTTCTCATACAAAGACGGTGTGAAAGCCATGATGAACTGCGGCATGGTCCTCGCGACGGATCTGGACAAACGGATCGATCAGCTTCGGATTGACGGAACCGAAGGATCCATCACATCAACCGGGGAGTTCAACGGATGCGGGGAGATGTCCTACATCGTCACAAGGGATGGCATGGCGGAAGAGAAGACCGTCAGCGTACCCCAGAATTACAGCCTGGAAGTGGCTCAGCTCGGAAGATGCATCACGGAAGGTGAGCAGCCGCATGTTTCGAGGGAATTTACGATCAGAAATCTGACGACCGTCGGGAGAATCCTGAAAGAGATCGGATACTGAAGACGCTGCCCCAAAAGCAGTTTTCATGGAAGGAGGATGGGTTATGCCGGCAAATGAGAAGAAGACGGATGTCAAAGTGGACTACAATGAGAAGATGATCCGTCAGCAGTTTGAACCGATGACGCCTCAGGAGCAGTACAGACTCAAGATGGAGGCCCTGGAGGAAATCCGGGAGAGCGGTATCGATTACTGCAGCTGCCCGGAAGACTGCCCGCACCACGGGAAATGCTGGGAATGCGTTCTGATCCACAGAGGACACAGGGACCATCTTCCCTACTGCATGTGGGATATGGTCAATGAACGCCTGTACGGTGTGGAACGCCTGACGGAGGGATCGCTCAGGAAATGGGCACCTCATGAGGAAGGCGCTGTTCCGAGACAGTACGGATGTCCTCCGGCGGAAAAACTGTAATTTCTCCGTGAGAAGGAGGTCAAAATGTCTGTAGTGAAGAGAAGAATGGCAGGCGTTCTGCTTGCAGCAGTCTGTATGATCGCGACAGCCGGCATGGCATTTGCAGACAGGGTGGGATCACAGCAGGGCCCTCAGAGTGATATGACAGCGCAAAGAGATGCCGTGAACAGCCCTTATTATTATTATGACAGTTCGAGTCTGACAGTGGTACCGGTATACTGTTTCTACAGTTCCTTCATGAAGGACCATATGTGGACAGCTTCAGAGTATGAGAAGGAGATTCTGGAGGAAGGTTATCTTTCAGGCGCGGAAACATACCGGCTGCAGGGAATCGCAGGATATGTTGAAGAGACGCCGTCGAACCGGAACATCCCGGTTTACCGTTTCTGGAACAGAAAGACAACAGACCATTTCTACACGACCAGTGAGGCGGAGAAGGATCAGCTTGCCAGGGATCTTGCTTCCGGAAAAGATGACTATGAATATGAGGGGATTGCCTGGTATGTGCCGGTCGCATATGAAACACCCGTGTACAGATTCTTTGATACGGCGGCATTCAACCATTTTTATACCTGTGATGAGCAGCAGATGAACAGCCTGTCCCAGGCGTATCTGAACGGGACAGGCACATACCGTTATGAAGGTATTGCCTGGTACTGGTATGAATGAGATGAGGATGAGTCAAAAGAACTGACCCCGTTGACTCAGGCTGGAAGGAGGAACATAAGACCGCATGAACAGAAGAGTAGTGCTGATGATTTTGCTGCTGGTCCTCTGCGCAGGGATCATGCCGGCGCGTGAAGCAGCTGCGGATGCTGTCAACCAACCCGAGATTGTGAGCATGGATTACAATGTGAGCACCACTGTGCTTACGGTTGTCTTGCATGTGCCGCTGTCCGTGAACATCATGGATAATCCTTCCCGTTTCATCATCGAAACACGGATCGATCGGGAGAGCGAGATCTGCAGGGCAACGATCACTGTTCCGGAGGGAAACTCGGCCATTGAGAATACCGGTGGGGTATATAAAGTCACACTGACTCAGCCGCTGATCTCTGCTCCATTTAACGAGAACGATCTTCCGCGGGCCGGAGAAGCTCTGAATGTCACCGCCAGAGTACATGTGATAGATACCAATCCGGAATCGGATCCATTGAGTCAGCCCGGGGTACTTACGGTCAAACCGGTCCCGCTGGATAAGAGCATGGTCGTAACACTCGCACAGGACACCTTTGTTTACACCGGATCTGCCTGTGAGCCAAAAATCACAGTGGTGACTTCGTTCGGGAGAAAGCTGAGGGAAAACAGGGACTTTACGGTCTCGTTCAGAAACAACATTGATCCCGGAACGGCCACAGCAGTCATTACCGGGATCAGGGATTATTACGGCACCCTCACGAAGACCTTTTCAATCACCGAAAAGCCTGATTCCGGGAACTCCGGATCCGGGAAATCCGCCAGGGAACCGGCAGAGATCAGGGCGTCGGATGTATCCCTGACTGTCGGCAAAAAGACAAGGCGTTTTTATCTTCACGCAGTGACCAATGGCGGGAAACTGTCATATTCCAGCAGCAATAAGAACATTGCGGTGGACGGAGCCGGAAAGGTGACCGTCAAAAAGAATTATATCGGCAAGGCGGTCATTACGATCACGGCTGCCGAGACGGATGCGCATGCTTCCAGCCGGAAAAGCATCACGGTGACTGTGAACCCGCCGAAGACCAGGATCCTGAGCGCTAAAAGTCCTG
>JAGCAV010000354.1 GCA_017652545.1 Lachnospiraceae bacterium | reverse complement strand
TCATCTGACAGATATTTCTCTGTCATCTCGCCGCTGCCGAGGAAACCGCCGGTCGCCAGTACGACCGCTTTCGCGTTGATGGTGTACTCGGTTCCGTCGATGTTGTTTCTCGCCTTGACGCCGGTAACTCTGCCTTCTTCGTCCACGATCAGCCCATAGGCTGAAGTCTCCAGCATATATTCGCCGCCAAGTTCGGTGAATTCTCCGATCAGGCTGTCAAAGTTCGCCGCGATCTCCGTTTTGTTCGCGCCGAACATCATCGGGATATCCTCGCTTGTGTTGGGATACCACTGGAATTTCACCTCATACCAGTCAGCCGGTGTGAAGCCCGGCTTGGCATCGAAGTCAAACAGGATCCCATGGTCGATCGCCAGCCAGTCGAGCGCGGGACCGCTCTGCTCAAAGAACAGATCCAGGATCTCTTCCTTTTCATCCCCTTCCACATACTCGATCCAGGCCTGCTCCATCGCTTCGGCATCGGTGTACTCTTCCCCGTTGTTGTACTTTTCCATGATCCTGGGAGGATTGATGGACTCGATCTCAGAGGTCAGCGCGGTGGTTCCGCCATATCTCCCCTGCTTATCGATCGCCAGCACCTTTGCACCGCATTCAGCCGCGCGCAGCGCCGTGTACGTTCCCGAGCCGCCCATGCCGACCACCAGCACATCCGTATCGATGGTCTCTTCTCCGCCTGTCTTCTCGGGCGTTACCTGGAATGCGGAAATAGCACTCTCATCCGACCCTGCAGCTGCCAGTGCTTCTTTCAAAGCCTTGGTCACTGCCGATTTGACAGCTCCGGATGTTCCCGTGGCACCGGTCACTCCGTCAACCGCGACCGACTGATTATCAATAATTCTCGGGAACAGTGTATCAGCGACAACCATGCGCATCGGCGGGGTGTCACCGGATTCCAGATCCGGGTTCCACTCGATGCTTTCGATCGCATTGTCCTTGATCGTTACCAGCAGTTTGTCCGAAACACCGATGAAGAAGCCATACTCTTCCACTTCATAGGTGCCGTCAGCCAGCGCAACAGCTTCCTCCGCGGGAGCTTCCCCTGCGCCTCCGGATGCCTGTGCCAGGCAGTCAGCCACCGCAGCCGCAACAGCAGTGCTGGTGACAGTGGCGCCGGAAACGCTGTCAAATTCCGGTCCCTGCGCTTCCATGATGGCTTCCGCAAGCGTCTGTCCCGCTGCCTGTCCGATCCCCGGTGTTTCTTCATCAAGATTCAGTTCCACTTCCGTGATGCCGGACTCATCCACCGTCACGGTAACCTCAACCTTTCCCATTCCAAGCGCTTCTGCCACGTATGTCCCAGGAGTATAAGTGCCCTCGGCAAGCACAGTTCCCGAGGAGACGCCCACAGCCAGGGCCAGCGCCAGAAGGCCGATACCAGCTTTTGCTCTCATTTACCATTTCTCCTTTCCTGACACTCGTCAAACACTGATTGCGTTGTTACACAAATAATTTTATCTGTCAGGGTATACAATGTCAAGAAACAAAGTCCGCAAGCGGACTTCAGCTCCCATGACTCCTCACTCATGAGGGGAGCGCAGCAGGACTTTGCGCGCCGAGCACGGTCGCGAAGCGACATATTCCTCACGTGCGAGTGCGCATCCTCGCGGAGCGTTTATCGTATGGGAAATTCGGAAGAATTTCCCATACGATAAAAAGCAGGCCCTCATACACGATGAGGAACCTGCTCTGAGAATGATTATAACATTCAGAAAAGCCATGCCGCTGCCGTTATCTTTCGAATACGACACTGCCCGCTTCCGTCGGATGGTCCATATATACAACTTCTTTTGCACGGCTCCTGTAGCCGAGGACCCGCAGGATGATCATGATATCTCCGGCCGCGGAATCTGCCATAAGGATACCTATGAGCAGAACGAACGGATTCCCGATCACCGCACCGACGATCATCGGAATGATCCCGAGGACGAGAAACGGCATCACGGTCCCGAAAAGATAGTGCCCTTTTTTCAGCGGAGCCGTACATGTACAGTAGGGCGTGAATGATGACTTCATGATACCGAATTCGATATCCTTAAAATGATTCGGTGCAAAGATGCTCCAGCATACGCCATGGATCAGTTCATGAATCACCACAAGCGCGATAAACACGATAACAAAGATCCATATATTGAAACCGGAAAACTCTACCCGGCGATGAATAAGATAAAACAGTCCATATCCGATGATGATGAGCGGTATCAGCAGAACCACGGCAAATCCCATGGCCTTGCCTATGGCGATTGTCAGATCGTGCCGGGTATAGCCCTGCTGCTCCATTTCCTGAGTGGTCTTCTCAAACTGCTCTGATCTTCTTTTCTCCGCCTCAGTCAGATTGCGTTGTTTTCTGTCTTCCTTTTTCATACTGTTTTTTCTCCAAAATATGCCGGATCACTTTTCCCTGTCGATCCTGAACGCAACAGAGCGTTTCAGATATTCCAGATACTCTTCATCCATGCACATGGCCTTTCCCGGCGTATCCGAGAGTTTGGCCACAGCACGGCCGTTGACATACTGCAGCTTGATCACAATGTTCAGCGGTGTCTCACAGGTATCGTTGGAACAGAAAGTTCCGATGCCGAACGATACTTTTACTCTGTCTTTGAAGTAGTCATACAGCGCCTGTGCCCTGTCGAAATCCAGTCCGTCAGAGAACAGGAGGGTCTTATGCTTAGAATTGGCACCGTACTTTTCAAAATGTGCCAGGATCTTTTCCCCCCACTCATACGGGTCCCCGCTGTCATGACGCACACCTGAAAAGTTGTTGACCATAGCCCGGTTAAAATCCAGCAGGAACAGATCCGTGGTGATCGTATCCGTCAGCGCGGTTCCGTTATCACCCTTATACTCGTTATACCAGTCTTCCATTGCGTAGTGATTGGTATAAGCAAGCGGAATGGAATCGATGCCCTGGTACATCTGGACAAACTCATGCGCGTAAGTACCGATGGGAATCAGGTTGTATTTCATGGCCAGAAATACATTGGATGTTCCGACGCAGTTCTTTGTCTCTGTCGACAGACGGTGCATCATCTCATCTTCCCACTCCCGGGACAGCCTTCTTCTACAGCCGAATTCCGCAAAACGGAAAGTATACTTCCCGTCATTGAAATCCTTGATCTTCTGATCCAGCCGCTCCCTTGCCGAGGAGAGCAGAACCTCATAATCAAACTTCATGCGGAAATACACTTCATTGACGATCTCCAGCAGGTAGATCTCGAACTGCATCGCCGAGAACAGAGGACCCCGGACAACGATCTGCAGTTCGCCTTCCTTCGTCAGGCTGGTTTCCACATAATCCCTGATCGGGCGCCAGAGACGCAGGAACTCTACATAGTCATTCTTAATAAAACGGATGGAGCGCAGATAATCCAGTTCCTCTTTCCGGAAAGTCAGCGTGCACAGGTGGTCGATCTGCGCATTGATCTCGTCAAACATCTCCCGGGTAAAGACCACTCCCTGATTGCGGCAGCGGAAATAATACTCGCCGCTCAGGTCCGTATGCCGGTGAAAGATGACCTGATCCATATTGAATTTGTAAAGGTCCGTGTCAAGCAGTGAAACGACAACCGGTGCAAGTTTCATGTCTGATCCCTCATTATCTCACGTATTTGGCATCCACATATCCGTAAACACCATTCCTGTAGGCAAGAAAATATCCGTTCTCCCAGTAGTTCTTATGGACAAAGATCGGCTCTCCCTGCCAGTACATCTCCTTCATAAAGGCACCGTTCGGCGTTATCTGCATCTGCAGGCAGGTTCCCGCGGGAAGATTGTACACTGTCCTGTAAACATAAAGGTTCAGGTCATGAACATAGTCCTGCATCGCATAACCGCCGGCGACTTCTTCAAGTTTCTGCTCATCCATCTTCTTTTCTTCTTCCATTTTGATTTCCTCCCCAAAAAAACTGTAATAAAAGGTAAAGCGTTTTTCGTACAGGAAATGCGGAGTAATTTCCTGTACAAAAAACAGGCGGGACGATAAGCCGGGTTCTGTCGTGAATGGTCATCTATCCAGGCCTGTCGTCGCCGACAGGCTCAAGCAGCCTACCTGAAGCTGACGGGCCATGTACCGAAGCCGTTTCCGGCTTCATCGCCTCTGTTCGGCCTTGCTTCGGATGGGGTTTACATGTGCCTCCCGCGTTACCGAAGGAGCGGTGGTCTCTTACACCGCCTTTCCACCCTTACCGGATCAGATCCGGCGGTTTATTTCTGTTGCACTTTCCTTGGAGTTGCCTCCACCGGATGTTATCCGGCATCCTGCCCTGTGAAGCCCGGACTTTCCTCGCCCGGCATCTTTCGATCCGCCGGCCGCGACCATTTATCCCACCTGTTAACGCATCATACCACCAAACCAGGACACATGCAAGCGCATGGCAAAACAGGGGAGCGTCTGCTCCCCTGTCTCCTGTTATCCCTGTTTTACGTTCTCAAACCTGACCGGCATCTTCGTGATCCCGATTCCCGGAGTTTCATTCAGCCGGATCATCGCACCCTGATACAGGGGTCCTCCCTCATAGGGATCTTCCCTGCACAGTGACGGTCCGTCCAGATCCGCCATGGTGATACAGTTCTTCGCGGCAGCCAGATGAACGCCCGCGCTTACGGACACCTTGCTCTCCAGCATGCAGCCCATCATGCATTTCACATTGTAGCGCTCCGCCAGATCACAGATCCGGAGGGCATTGTGAATGCCGCCGGTCTTCATGAGCTTGATGTTGATCAGGTCCGCTCCGCGCTCCTCGAGGATCCGTTCGGCATCCTCAACGGAGAAGACGCTCTCATCGGCAAGGATCGGCGTGTCAACGGCGGCCGTCACCGCTTTAAGTCCTTTAAAATCGTGGCAGGAAACCGGCTGTTCCACCAGTTCGATCCCAAGGCCGGCATCCTCCATGGCACGGATCGTGCGGACAGCCTCCTCAGGAC
>JAGCAV010000353.1 GCA_017652545.1 Lachnospiraceae bacterium | reverse complement strand
TTGTCAGCCTCGAACAGGAGAACGGAAACTGCTGTCTGAAGACCAATGTCTACGAACTGATGGGGGATTTCAGGACCGGAATCATTTCGAGTGAAACGCTAGGCTGCGCTTTTGAACCGGAACAGCGCTTTGAAAATCCGGATGGAACCGGCATCCTGTTTGACACGGATTATTTCGGTGATCACAGAGGGATCCGGACCGTCCCGGGACCGTTTGCGGACACAGACCGCTTCTCAGGCGAAAATGGTGCGCCCCTTCTCGTCTGCAGCGCCGCTGAAGCGTAAAAAGAACGTATTGATGACATCCCGCCACTCGCGGGCATTTGAAAGCTGCTGCTCCATGCGCTGCGCGACCGCTGTGCGGTCCGGCTCCGGGAGGGGCAGCTTTTCCAGTTCTGCCTTCATGTGCAGAACTTCCTCGTATCCTTCGAAGTGATCGTCGTAGATCCGCTGGATCAGGGTACGTCCGTCGCGCATCCGGAATGAATAGGGGAGCCGGTGGAAGAAGAGCAGCAGTTCATCCGGACAGCTCTCAGGATCTTCATAGAGCCGGCGAAGCCGGAGCGGGTACTGGCATACAAAGCCCGTCCCTTTTTCCGTCCGGTCGATCCCCACGGCGTCTCTGTCCGCCCGGTTGTAGGTTCCCCAGGCCTGGAATTCATAGCCGTAGGGACTCGGACCGTAGTGAACGCCCGGGCTGACCATCCAGCAAAGACCCAGCGGAGCCGTGTATTTTTCATAGATCCGGCGGCTGCTCTGCAGGCATCGTGCTAGTTTTTCCTCATCGGACTTCGAAAGATCATATGTCAGACGGATCCATTCGGCAATGACGTCCTTTGAATCGGTTTCCGGATCCCAGGCATATCTGCCGTAGGCGAACAGGTTCAGCGCTGCGAAGGGGTGGCCTGTCCAGTTGTCATCCCGGCCCAGATTGCTGACGGCTGCGATTGCCCGGATCCTTTCTTTCCCCATTACATCAAAGATCTCGCGCCACATGGGCGGCATGGCAAACAGATCGATCTGCTGCCCCGTGTATTCCTGCGCCAGCTGGAGCTCCAGGGACAGGGATGTCCGGTCCATGCCAAGCAGCAGCGGTGAAACGGGTTCCCTGACCTGGAAATCATACGGACCGTATTTCACCTGCAGGATGACATTGTCGTCGAAAGCGCCGTCCAGCGGCTTGTACAGATTCCAGGCGGCGCATGGCCGGTCTGTTTTTGTATCCCGCCAGTCCTGCATGCAGTCATAGACAAAAGCGCGCCAGACAAGGACACCTCCGTGCGGCTTCACAGCCTGCGCGAGCATATTCGCTCCCTGGGCATGTGTACGGCCATAGCTGCCCGGCCCGGGCCTGTGTTCGCTGTCTGCCTTAATGAGAAAGCCGGCAAGATCCGGAATGGCTTTCCAGATCAGATCAGCCCGCTCCTTCCACCAGCAGCGGACAGTTTCATCGGCAGGATCTGCTGTTGGCAGACCATACCGGAGAGGAAGCGAGAAATCGACGCTGAGCATCAGCCGTACACCGAAAGGACGCAGCAGGGCGGCGAATGCCGCTGTCTCCTGCAGCAGGCTCCCGGCCAGTTCCTGGGCTGGCATGTGTACGTTCACATTATTCAGGCAGAGCACATTGATTCCCGCACTGGCAAACATCCGCCCGAGCTGCCTGATCCTGTCCGGCTCATAGTGAAAGGCGTTGTCCTCAAACCAGAGTGATCTGCCGGCATAGCCCCGCTCAATGCTTCCGTCCATGTTGTCCCAGCAGTCCAGCATGCGCAGTCCGTAGTATGGCCTGCAGATTCCGGCGGATGGACCTGTTTCTTCCGGATCAGCCGGATCCTGATGCGTGCACGCTGAGTCCGAGATGCCGAGCAGAAGCGCATAGGTTCCATACAGGATCCCCGTCTTTCCGCCGCGGATCACCCTGTCCTCACCGTGTCTAGTGATCAGATAGCCCTCCCCGAGGGCTTCATCTGTTTCAAGGCGGATCCCGCCCTTTGTCCCGTGCAGCCGGATGAAGTGCTCAATCTCCATCCGGGCAGCCTGCTCCGGTGTATCCGGCTGTCTGTCCAGCTGCGGCGCCAGGTTCCTGAGCCATGCAGCGCTCTCTCTCCAGGTGTATGAATCCATTTTTGCCCTCCCTGTCTGTTTCTGCAATCCATTATAGCATGAATGAATACACCGGGACAGCGGGAGCGAAGCTGCCCCGCAGAAACGTATGGGAAATTCCGCAATCCGGGTGTACAATAAAAACACGGCCGGCACATCTGTGCCGCAAAGGAGAGCAAAGGAGGCCTGTATCGTGCCTTTACACGGATATATCATTGAAAAATACAACAATATGGGTAACGCCTATACCTGCCGCCGGCTGGCGGAAGAGGCGCGCAGGCTGCAGATGGATCTGCGAATCGTCGGGATCCATGATACGGTCGCTGCCGGAAACAGGCTGATCAACAGAGGGCAGGTGCTTGAAAAGTGTGATTTTGTCATCAACCGCTATAAGTGGGGAAAAATGAAAGATGCGGTCAATGCCCTGGCTGTTAGGTCCTATAATCCGCTGGAAGCATTTCAGATCTATGTAAATAAGTATGAACAGGTGTCACGTCTTCGCTCCGATGACTTCCTGATCCCCGCCTGGGCGATGGGGACGGCTTCCCTGCCGTATGAGGAACTGACAGCATACCTTGGCAGTCCCTTTGTGGCAAAAGGCCTGGAAAGCTCCATGGGGGAGGAGATCATTCTGATCCGGGAACCGGGGGATTACGGAAGACTTAAGGCGGAATACGGTCAGGCAAAGGAATGGCTGTATGAGGCGTTCGTCCGGACAAGTTACGGACGGGACATGCGGTTTTACAGCATCCGGGGAAAAGTGATCGCCTGTATGGTCAGAGAGTCGCAGGGTGATTTCAGGGCCAACGTCGCGCTCGGCGCCCGGGTGAGACCGATGGAGATCACAGCGCAGATCTCCCGGATCGCAGAACAGATCTATGATCAGACAGGCCTTGATTTTCTCGGGATCGATCTCATGTTCGGAGATGATAAACCGTATTTTTGTGAGATCAATGTCATGCCCGGCATCGAGGGGATTGAGAAGGCATCCGGTGTGAATGTGGCGGGAGAGATCATGAGAACCATCCGTGACGATTTCGAGCGGGGAGAGCATGAAGCGCATGCGGGGAGACTTTGCCTATGAACAGGGCGGAAGCAGAGGACTTTATCTACAGATCTTATATGAAAGCGGAAAGATTCCAGGATTATGAGGCAAAGGACCGTGATAAAAGGCGGCCCGACCTGACGCGGGATCTGATCAGGGAGAGAGCCGGAACGCCGTGCGCCATCGTGACGGGAAGCAAGGGGAAGGGGTCCGTGGCTGCCATGATCTCCTGTATCCTTCAGACAGTCTGCCGGGTCGGCCTGATGACCAGCCCGCATATCGCTGATTTCTGCGAACGGTTCAGGGTGAACAATGAGAAGATACCGGATGAACGTTTTGCCGATATCGTGACCCGGATCAGTCCGCTGATCGAAGCGATCGATTCTTCGGTTCCTGAAAGCGTCTGTATCAGCCCGATCGGTATCCAGACACTGGTCGGCCTGGAATACTTCAACGAAGAGCGGACCTGCTTCAATATCCTTGAATGCGGGAAAGGCGCAGAATATGATGATGTCAACAATACGCTGCACCGGTATGCCGTGATCAACAGCATCTTTCCGGAGCATACCAGGGAACTGGGGGATACGGCGGAGGAGATCGCCGAAGATAAGGCTCATGTGATCACCGGGGAACAGGCCTGCGTATATACTGCCCTGCAGACAGAGGGGGTGCTGAGCAGGATCCGGGAACGCGCGGAACGGTTCGGCACGCCGCTGAAGGTCTATGGAAAGGACTTTTGGGCGGAAAACATAAGCTATCAGAAGACCGGGATGCGCTTTGACGTGAGGGTGGGGGACAGCTGCTTTGCGAATCTTTCCATCCCGCTCCTGGGAGAACATCAGGCACGGAACTGCGCGCTCGCCCTGGCGCTGAGCGTGGATGTCATCGATGAGCTGAATGCTTCGGGGATTCCGGAAACGGGGCGGGACCTGGACCCGGAGGCGGTCAGAAAGAGTCTTCCTGCGCTGACCTGGCCGGGAAGGATGGAAGTGATCGGTTCCGATCCGCTGATCCTTCTGGATGCGTGCATCAATCCGGCAAGCTGTCAGAATGTGAAGGATGTGCTCAGACATCTGGGGATCCGGAAGGCAAGTGTGGTCGTTGGCATACCCGACGACAAGGATTATGCCGGCGTCGTGCGGGAGATGGCCGGGGTGGCAGAGCGCGTGATCCTGACCAGATCACAGAACCCGCATTACATATTTACAGACAGGCAGGCTGATCGTCTGGAAGCCGAAGGCATTCACGCAGCGGTGACGAAGTCGGTCCGTGAGGCACTGGATCTTGCAGGGCAATATGGGGATGATATCGTGATCCTGGGAACCACATCTGTCATAGCGGAGATCAAAGCATGGGGGCGTATGTGACGGAATGAATATTTTCCGGCCGTTTTCGTGCAATTTTTTTGTATAAAGTTGCAGTGAAAGATTCACAGACTGTTCATTGTCAAAGCAAAACGAAGGTGCTATAATGTTACGCGTTAAAAAAGGCAGCATGGTGGCGATGACCTGATGAAGAGATCCGGAACGGAGATTTATGATCGATCTGCATACCCACATTCTTCCCGGCATAGATGACGGCAGCCGGAGTGTCGGTGAGAGTGTACAAATGATTGAGGCAGAGAAGGCGGAAGGGGTAACGACGATTGTTGCGACCCCGCATTTTTATGCACAGCGTATCTCCATCAGCAGATTTCTGGAAAGACGGCAGCGGGCGTTTGACAGTGTGAAGAAGGCCGTGGAAGAAGAAACCAAAGTTCCGCAGATCCTTGTGGGGGCAGAGGTATATTACTTTCCCGGGATCGGCAGGGCGGATCAGATTCCCCTGCTGACGATCGAAGGAACGAGGACCCTTCTGCTGGAAATGCCGTTCGCCCAGTGGAATGATGAGGTATGCCGGGATGTGGATGATCTGATCCGGAGACAGAAGCTGCGGATCGTCCTGGCGCACACGGAGAGATATATCCGGCTTCAGAAAGATAAAAAGTCCTGGGATCGTATCCTGGACATGAATGTCCTGGTCCAGCTGAATGCGGAAAGCATTCTCAGAAAGAATTCGCTGTTCGGTCCGGACAGGACGAAGCGGTTCTGCCTGGACTATATCAGGGACCATGATGCATTTCTGCTGGGCAGCGACTGCCATAATCTGACTGACAGAAGACCCAACCTCCGGCAGGCAGGGGAAGTGATCCGGTCTTTGTACGGTGAAGGGAAGCTGACATCATCGGATCTGCTTGCCGAAGAGGTGATTCATACATGAAAGTAAGGATTTCCGCCGGAAAGGCGGGGATATTGCTCCTGATATTCGCGGCAGTCGTGATCGCGCTGATCGTCTACCTGCTGCTCCCGGAAAAGAACCGTTATGCAAACGACGGGAGCGGGACACAGACGCAGTGGTTTGATGATAATACGCTTTACCTGGATGATACGCTTTACGGATTTACACACAGGATCGAAACATTCCTGTTTGCCGGAACGGACAACAGCGGGAACGAGACGGATCCGGACCAGCCCTATCACGGCGCCATGGCGGATTTTCTGATGTTTCTGGTCATGGACCACACAGACGGTTCATACGGCGTGATCCAGATCGACCGGAATACAATGGCGGAAGTAATGCTGCTGGATGAAAACGATCAGCCGGCGGGATGGAATACCATGCAGATCTGTACCGCCCACTGGTACGGAAGCAATCCGGAGGTGAGCGCCCGCAACCAGGTACGGGCTGTCAGGGATCTGCTGGGAGAACTGGAGGTCGTTGACGGATACTATATCCTGAACATGCGGGATATCGCGACGCTCAATGAAGCCGTGGACGGTGTTGAGGTTGTCATAGAGGATCCGGATATGACCGTTGTGGATCCGGCTTTCGTTCAGGGACAGACGGTGACTCTGACCGGTGACCAGGCGGAAAAATTCCTCCGGGCGAGGATGAGTGTCGGAGAGGGAACCAACGAAGAGCGTATGCGCAGGCAGAGAACCTATCTGGACGCGTTTTTTCAGAAGGCAGCTGACAGGATATATGACAATCCCAAAGCGGTTCAGGCCTTCTGGAATACGGTCAGGGATGTCGCGCAGACCAACATGAACGGGAACGATGTGTCCAGGATCGCAAAAATGGTCATGGACGGTGAGAACAAGGGGCTGTATACTTTCGAGGGAAAGACCGTACTGGGAACGACACTGGCCGACGGCCTTGAACATGAGGAGTTCTACCCGGATACGGATTCTGTGTTGAGTATCCTGCAGGATCTGTTCTCCCTGGTTGTTGCAGAAGAAGACGAAGACATGACGGAAGATATTTCCGAACTGCTGTTTTCTGATGATATGGATGATGAAGATCTCTATGAAGATGAGTACGACAGTCTTTATGACGATCTTTACGAAGATGAGACGAGGAGTGAGTGACAGGTATGAATCAGCTGACGAACCAGACCGGGCAGTCCGGAAATGAGATGGAGATCGATCTGCTGGATCTGCTGGGGTACTATCTGAACCGGCTTCCGTTTCTGATCGCGGCACTGATCATCGGCGCGCTGGCTGCCGGCCTGTATACCCATTTCCTGGTACCGGACCGGTATACGGCAACCGCAAAGATGTATATGGTTTCCGCGTCCAGTGATACGGTGGTTAATCTGAGCGACCTGAATCTCGGGACATCTCTTTCCAACGACTATGTGGAACTGATGAAGAGCCGTCCCGTCATGGAGGCAGTGATCGAAAAGCTTGAGCTGGATTACTCGTACGGGCAGCTTCTGAGCATGATCAGCCTGTCGGTGATCAACAATACCAGGATCATCGCGATCTCGGCAACCAGCCAGGATCCGCAGGAAGCCATGAATATTGCAAACCAGGTGGCCAGGACTGCCAAGACGCAGCTGCCTGAAGTCATGGCGTCACCGTCTCCGACGATCGCGGAGAACGCGGTCCTGCCCCAGGCGAGAAGTTCACCCAGCATGAAGAAGAATGTCCTGCTGGGAGGCCTGCTGGCGCTGATGATCGTTCTGGCGATCCTGACCGTCCAGTATCTGCTGGATGATACGATCAAGACGGCCGAGGATGTGGAACGGGAATTCGGTGTCCTGCCGCTGTCCGTGATCCCGGAAGGCGAGATCAGGGGCTTTGGAGAGAGCGGCGGCAATGAGAGCAGAGGCTCACGAAAAAGAAGGCTGTTCGGCACAGGAGGGAAGAAAGGAGGCGGCGAATGAATACGAATGCTGTATTCGGTGTGAACCCCGAACTTCCCTATTCGCTGGAGGAGGCGATCAACCGTCTCCGCATCAATGTGAGCTTTCTCGGAGCCGATGTCAGGAAGATCATGGTCATCAGTTCCGAGCCGAATGAAGGGAAGAGCTTTATTGCCATGTGCCTGTGGCGGCAGATGGTGCTGGCCGGCGAGCGCAGTATCCTGGTGGATGCGGATATGAGAAACTCCGTGATGATCCCCAAGTACAAAATCAGCCGGGAAGACGGCAAGGAGATCTGGGGGCTGTCTCATTATCTTTCCGATAACAAGAAACTGGAAGACTGTATCCTGACCACGGATCTGGAAGGCGGCGATCTTCTTCCGAATGCCAACAACATTGTCAATCCGTCCATGCTGCTGGAGAGTGAACGCTTCAGTTCCCTGCTCAATGATCTTGCGTACCAGTACCGGTATGTGTTTGTGGATGCCCCGCCCCTGAGCATGGTCTCGGACGCGGAGCGGATCGGGAATATCTGTGACGGCGCGATCATGACGGTGCGCAGCGCGTTCACGGCAAAAAGCGCTGTAAGGGATTCCATGGCGCAGCTCAAGCGGGCCGGCTGTCCGCTGCTCGGCGTTGTCCTGAACCGTGTCGGTGCCGGCAAGGGTAAATACTATGGCAAGTATTACGGGAAGTACTACGGAAAGCAGTACGGCCGATACTACGGAAGGCAGTACGGCAGTGAAAAGGAGAG
The DNA here is from genome assembly GCA_017652545.1 of Lachnospiraceae bacterium. The sequence continues at coordinate 7,961 of JAGCAV010000353.1, read as the reverse complement.
TTAACCGGGCAACCGGTTTCTCTATAGATATTTTTGAGGAAAGGAGGTGAATGAACCAATGAAAATCAAGAAAATGATGGCAGCTGTGCTTGCGGCAGTCATGACGATGAGTGCAGCAGGCAGTGCGCTGGCAGCAGCACAGAGCCCGACAGAAGCGGCAGTTGACGGATTCATCGATTACAATGAGCAGGATCATACCGGAAATCTGGTAGTTTCTGAGATCAATCAGGATGAAGCTACAGCAATCAAGGCGGAATATACCGGCGGTGACGGAAAGACCGTCTGGTTTAAGGATGCCAGGAATTCCAAGAATGAAACTGTACCGATCACGACCGTCGGAAACGGCAAGAAAGGTTTGTTCAATTCCAAGAAGGGCAGAAAAATCACCAGAGCGATCTTTGCTTCAAGCAAGGATACGGTGGTGAAGAAGCTGGCTTTCAAGGGATCGAATGTCAAGCTTGTTGCAGTCAGCGGCAAGAAGAAGGTGACCTTCAGCAAGAATTCCTTCAAGGGAACAAAGCAGAAAAAGGTTACGCTCCAGTTCAGAACGAAGAAGGCCTCTTCGGTCAAGCTGAAGAAGGGCGCTTTCAACGGGCTGACGAAAGTCACTGTGAAGGGTCTGTCCAAAAAGGAATATAACAAGTTCCTGAAAGCCGCAAAGAAAGCTGGCATCAAGACAAGCATCTTCAAAAAAGGGTGATAATGATCTTCTGTTAACAGATGGCTATTATTCCTGAATAGCTAAGGGAAAAGGCAGGACAAAGGGAAACCTTTGTCCTGCTTTTGTGGATAAGGAAACGGCTCGTTTCCTTATCCACAAAAAACGCTCCGCGAGGATGCGCACTCGCACGTAAGGAAGATGTCGCTGCGCGACCGTGCTCGGCGCGCAAAGTCCAGCTGCGCTCCTCTCATGATTAGGGGATTGGGGGAGCTGAAGTCCGCTTGCGGACTTTGTTCTGCTTATGCTTCGCAAAGTCAAAGAATGATACTTTTAGCAAATGATTCCGGTTGCGAATGAAAGAAAAACAGGGTATAATAAAAACCAATATCAGGCATGACGGGGTTGAGTTATGATCAAAAGGCACACAAAAATACTTGAGATCGTTGGGGAAGCCGGCCGGATCGATGTCAATACGCTTGCTGCGCAGGTCGGGGTCTCGACGGTAACGCTGCGCAAGGACCTTGATCTTCTTTCGGAGCAGAAGCTTCTGACCAGGGAGCACGGCTACGCGGTGAGCGGGAACGTGGATGATGTTGGCAACCGGCTGTCCATCCGCTACGAGATCAAGGTGAAGATCGCCCGGGAGGCTGCCCGGATGGTGAGCGCGGGCGAGACGGTCATGATCGAATCCGGTTCGACCTGCGCGCTTCTGGCCAGAGAACTTGCGCGGACCGGAAAGGACGTGTGCATCATAACGAATTCGGCATTTATCGCCGGGTATATCCGGGACCAGGGGGATGTCCGTGTGATCCTGCTGGGAGGCGAATACCAGAAGGAATCCCAGGTGATGGTCGGCCCGCTGGTGCGGTCCTGCGCTGCGGCTTTCCATGTGGACAAGCTTTTTGTGGGCATGGACGGATTTGACAGGGAATACGGGTTTTCCACCAGCGATATGATGCGCACGGATGCCATGAAAGGAATGAGCGCCTCGGCGAAAAAGACGATCATTCTGACCGAATCCGGAAAGTTCGCGCATGCCGGCGTCATCACACAGCTTTCTTTTGGTGACGTGTATGCCGTCGTGACGGACGACGGAATCGACCATGCGTCACTGGAGATACTGAAAGAACAGGGGATCGAGGTCCTCCTGGCAAAAGCAGACTGAGTTCACAGGCAACATTCATATCTGAAGGGTGAAACATCACAGGGATAAGGGCAGGGAACAGCCATGCTGGACAGACATCAGAAAATCATAGACCTGATCAATCAGGAAGAGAGAGTAGAAGTAAAGGAACTGGCGAAACGCATGGGCGTTTCGGCTGTGACGATCCGGAAGGATCTGGAATATCTGGCAGGAAAGAGCCTTCTTGTCAAGGAACACGGATACGCCGAGAAATACAGGGATGAGGATCAGACAAACCGCTTTTCCCTTCAGTATGACCTGAAACTGAAGATCGCGAAGAAGGCGGCGGGCCTGGTCAGGAACGGAGAGGTGGTCATGATCGAATCGGGATCCACCTGTGCGCTGCTGGCGGATGAGATCGCTTCTTCCGGCAGGGACATTACGGTGATCACCAACTCCGCTTTTATTGCCTCCTTCATCAGCGGAAAAGGAGACAGCCGGGTGATTCTGCTGGGAGGCGAATATCAGAAAGAATCCCGGGTGATGGTCGGACCCCTGGTGAGGGTGTGCGCGAAGACATTCCATGTTGATAAACTTTTTGCCGGCGCGGACGGCTTTGACATGGAGTACGGCTTCACCGCCGGCGACCTGATGCGCACCGACGCCATCAAGGCCATGGCTGAAGCTGCCAGGCACACGATCGTGCTGGCCGATTCGACCAAATTTGAGCAGCTGGGACTTGTCATGCAGCTTCCCTTTGAGGCAGTTGCCAGTGTCGTGACGGACGGAGGTATCTCTGCGGAAGCCGTGTCTGCCATGAAAGCGCATGGCGTGGAAGTGCTGATCGCGGAATAGGGAAGCTCTGACGCCTTTAAGGGTCTTCCCAAAAGCCGGTGACCGGCGGGAGAATACAGATGAAACTGGAAGAATACTGTGAGATCATACAGAGAAGCAGGCCGGTGCTCAAATACTGTGAACGGTTTGATCAGAACAGCCATAAATGGGATTATTCAAGACACGCCCATCCATACATTGAACTGATCTTCTTTCTGGAAGGAAAGATGAAGCTGACGGCCGCCGGGTCAAATATGAACGTCTCCATGTATGATACACTGGTATATCCGGCCAACTGTTTTCATCAGGACGGCAAGAATCTTGAGATGAACTGCGAGATCATCTGTCTCTGGGTGGACATTCCCGAGCTGGTCCTGGACAAGATCATTCTGATGCATGAACGGAACAGGAATATCCGGGACCTGTTTCTGTTTATCTACAATGAACAGCACCGGGAAAAGCCCATGCCTTATATGGTGGAGGATGCCGTTAAACTGCTTCTGATGACCATTCTCCGTGACCAGGATGAGATGCCTGAGGGCGAGCAGTTCCTGAGCCAGGTCCTCCAGTACATCGACCGCCATTATGCGGAGAAGATCACACTTGAACAGCTTGCGCAGCGGACACATATCAGCAAATCTTACCTGACACGCCGGTTCCGCCAGTATACGGGCGAGACGGTCATCAACTACATCAATAAGCTCCGGGTGCAGTACGCACAGGAAATGCTGATCAGCTCAGATAAGAACATCACGGAGATCGCCTGGGAGACGGGCTTTGAATCGCCCAAATACTTTCACCGGATCTTCAAGCGGGAAACGGGGGAATCGCCGGCCGGTTACAGGCGGGGCCACAGGAGGATCTGATCAAAACGGAGTCTTGTGCTTTATTATGCACTCCGACAGAAACGCCAAAACGGATGAAAATGGGCATAATATGCACATCAAAAGGGCATATTTATTTCAAATGAAAGACATTTTTCCTTGATTCGGAACAATAGAATACGCTTCAGAGAAAAGATATAGTGGTCGATTGTGTACCTTTTGTGTTCTATTGTGGGTATACGCTTTTGACCATGTTTTGGTATAATTCACAGCGTCAGGAACATTTTTGGGCTAAAAATGTTCAAAATTTACATACAGCCGGGCGGGAAACGATCTGTGCGGCTGTGAAACATTGTAACCTTCGTTGGCAGATGATCGGTTACAGCTTTATTTTTTGCAGGAGGTGCTTAAATGAACAAGAAGGTATTGGTACTTGCAGCAATCGCAACAGCCGTGCTTGGCATGACTGCTCATGCGGATGAGAAGCCGAAGGTCGCTTTCATCACGCAGTCCCTGGAGAATGACTCCCAGGCGTTCGCATGGAAGACCTTCCAGGCTCATGCGGATGAATACGGTGTTGAAGTTGCTGTCTTTGAGGAAGATTACGACTCCCAGAACGGCGTGGCTGCTATCGAACAGTGCATCGCGCAGGGCTACACCGCGATCGCCATTAACCCCACAGACGCAAGCGCGCTGGTTCCCTCCATACAGGAAGCCATGGCTGAGGGCGTGATCGTCAGCCTGTATTCCACAGAGCTGCCGGATGAAATGGCCACAACTGAAAATCGTACCTTTATGTGCGGTTCAAATGACTTCCTGGGCGGCCAGATCGCGGCTGAGACCCTGATGGAACAGTTCCCGGACGGCGTGAAGGTCGTTGAGGTCGGCGGACAGTCCGGCCATGCTGCACAGCTTCTTCGTCATGACGGTTTCTTCAGCACCATCGACGACAGCGTGGAAGTGCTTGACTCCAAGGACTGCGACGAGTGGTCAACCGATGATGCACAGGCCATCATGGAAGACTTCATCACCCTGTACGGCGATGAGATTGAGGCTGTGTTCTGCCACTGGGACAATGGCGCAACAGGCTGCATCAACGCTCTGGCAGATGCCGGCATCGAAGGCGTGTATGTCATCGGCGTGGACGGCAACCAGACCGGTTATCAGCAGGTTAAGGACGGCACACAGGGACTGTGCGTCGGCCAGAACTTCGACAAGATGACCACCGATACGCTGGATGCCATCACCGCTTTCATCAACGGTGAAGAAGATTCCTTCGAGTGGGATACCGATCAGAGGAACAAATGGACCGCTATGGACGTTGTCACGGCCGAGACGATCGACGATTTCCCGTGGCCGGAGTGGTAAAATTCGCGTAAGGCATGAGCCTGACCGGATCGAACACAGTAGATCATAACGTTTATTTCGGGGCTGCCGCCGGCGTTGGCTGCAGCCCCTTTAGTTGTAAAACGGCAGGAAGAGATCAACGCCGGTCATGGTACCGGACGATGCGTCTTCCTGCGGGTGAAGAGGGAGGCAAGATAAGTTGGGCAGCACAGATTATATTCTGGAAGTAAAAGATGTCTGCAAGAGTTTCCCTGGTGTAAAGGCGCTGGACAATGTGTCACTATCAGTCCCCAGGGGTGTCGTATACGGTATTGTAGGCGAAAACGGTGCCGGCAAATCCACTCTGATGAAGATCCTTTCCGGTGTTTACACCAAGGATTCGGGAACGATCATTTTTGACGGAAAAACCATTGAAAAAACAACACCGATCCAGGCGCTGCGCAGGGGATTGAGCATCATTTATCAGGAATTCAACCTGGTCAATACCATGACTGTGGGTGAAAATATTCTGCTGGGCCGTTTTTCAGAGAACGGAGGCATGCGCGGAACCCACAAGCGGGCGAAGGAACTGCTGGATTCGATCGGGAGCAGGATCAGCACGACCGCGATGGTAGGTGATCTGAGCGCATCCGAGATGCAGATGGTGGAGATTGCAAAGGCCCTGTCCTTTGATTCGAAGCTGATTATCATGGACGAGCCCAGCTCTTCTCTGACTGCAGAGGAACTGAAAAAGCTGGGCATTATCATCAACCAGCTGCGTGACCGCGGTGTGGCCATCATTTACATCAGCCACAAGCTGGATGAGATTTTTGAATACTGCGATATTGTGACCATCATGCGTGACGGCTGCGTGATCGATACCAAGAAGGCAAAGGATCTGACCCGTGCCGAGATGATCGCGAAGATGGTCGGACGTACCATTGAGAATGAGTATCCTCCCAGGTCGCACAATGTGGGTGAGCCTCTTCTGGAGGTGAAGAACCTGAACACCCATAAGCTGCACGACATTAATTTTACGCTGCATAAGGGTGAGATCCTGGGGTTGGTCGGCCTTGTCGGTGCCGGGCGGACGGAGATCATCCGTGCTTTGTACGGCGCGGATAAATCGCTGAATATAGAGACATACATCGACGGCAAGAAAGTGGACATAAAGGATCCGGGAAAGGCAAAGGCAGCAGGCATGGGTCTGGTGCCGGAAGACCGTAAGAGAGAAGGCCTGATCCTTCCGTTCTCCGTCAAGCAGAACATTTCCATGGCGGCTCTGGGCGGCATGACAAAAGGTCTGTTCCTGGATGCTTCTTCCGAGGCGGACATCGCCAGACGTCAGATCGACGCGCTGAAGATCAAGACGCCCACGGCAGAGACCAAGGTGGTGTCACTCTCAGGCGGAAACCAGCAGAAGTGCATCGTCGGACGCTGGCTGGAGATGAAACCGCGGATCCTGATCATGGACGAACCGACACGAGGCATCGATGTCGGTGCCAAGTATGAGATCTATGTCCTGATGAACAAGATCGTGGAGGAGGGCGGCGCCGTCATCATGATCTCCTCCGAGCTTCCTGAGGTTCTGAATATGAGCAATCGCGTGCTGGTCGTGTGTGACGGACGGATCGCCGGAGAGTTCAATCCGGAGATCGACTCCGCCGAGACGATCATGGACAAGGCGATCGGATAAGGAGGCGGGGATATGACTGAGACGAAAAACAAATCCATTTTAAAATGGCTGCAGCAGAACCTGGTCCTTGTCGGTATCATTGTCCTCGTGGTGGTCACCGCGCTGGTCGAGCCGAAATTCCTGCAGTCCCGGAACCTGACGAACGTCATGAAACAGCTTTCCGCGCTTCCCTTTGTGGCGCTGGGCATGACATTCGTTATCATCTGCGGTTTCATCAATCTTTCCGTGCCCGGCCTGATCAGTCTGGTCGCTGTCATCACAGCCCTGCTGATCAATCCGCTGGGTCAGGTGGGAGCCCTGCTGGTGGGCTTTGTGACAGGCATCATACTCGGCTGGCTGACAGGCGTCATCCTGACCGGATGCGGTGCCATGATCCAGGCGGAGGTGCTGTTCATCACCTATGGGCTGAGCCGCGTGTTCATCGCGATCGCAGTTATGCTTTCCGGCGCGAAGACCGTCCGGATCAAGGACAGCATCAAACCCATCACAGTCTTCCAGGCGCTTGGATCGAAGAACATCGGGATCTTTCCGCTGGTCTTTCTGATCTTTATCGTCATCCTGATCATCATGCATATTTTCCTGACCAGGACACTGCCGGGACGCCTGATCACGCTCGTAGGCGGCAACAAGGACGCAGCGTTCCTTGCAGGATATAACATCAAGCGCATCATGCATCTGGTATACGCGATCTGCGGCGGCCTGACAGCGCTCGGATCACTGGCCATGCTGGCAAGGATCGGAACGGCCCAGTCCGGAAACGGCACAGGCTATGAGACAGACGCCATCCTCTGCGTGGTTGTGGGCGGAACATCCCTGAAAGGCGGCAAAGGAAGCGTACTTCGGACCATGTTCGGTGTGGCGCTGATCACCCTGCTCGGTAACTGTATGAACATGCTCGGACTGTCAACCTACATGCAGACCGTTATGCGCGGCGCTGTGCTGGTGGTGGCGATCTGGCTTGACAACCGCAAGGAACTGTAAGGGAGGTGTGATCATGGAAGCTAAGACAAATAGCAATGTTATGAACAAAGTCTGGAAGCTCATCTCCAAACAGAAGGCAGTTATTGCGTTCCTGATCCTGCTGCTGATCGTGGCAGTGTCGAAACAGCGGGGCCTGTTCTATAATCAGCGGAATCTGCTGGGTATCCTCCGGTCTGCGGCAATCGTAGAGATCGTGGCTTTCGGCGTGACGGTAGCCGTTCTCAACGGCGGCTGTGACCTTTCCTGCGGCGGCGTTCTGTCTCTGAGCGGCATCGTTGCCATCCTGATCATCAATTCCGGCGCGCCGATCATACTGGGCATTGCGGGTGCGCTGCTTTGCGGCATGGTGATCGGTTTCGTGAACGGGTTCCTGGTCGTGCATCAGAAGACGGAGGCCTTCATCATCACGCGGGGCATGGGCATGCTGCTGAAAGGTGTGGCCCAACAGCTGACGGATGCGCATCCGCTGGCCTGTAAATCGGATACGTTCAAGAACATTTCAAATTCAACCATACT
>JAGCAV010000352.1 GCA_017652545.1 Lachnospiraceae bacterium | reverse complement strand
CCTGAACGTATTCATCAACACAAAATCCATGGCTGACCGGGAACTGGCGGAGGAACTGAACGCGAAGGCGGACGCCATGCTGGCGAAATATCCGCCGCTCGCAGATCAGATCTTTGAGCAGGTCAGCGGAAGACTCAGGTGAGCAGAAAGTACTCATATTGACAATATAATATACATATTATAGAATAGTATCTGCCCATTTGGGCAGGAGCGCTGCACAGCTGCAGGCGGTTGGTCAATATCCTTCGATTGGAGGTGAGACTATGCGGATTACATTGCACATCGGGCGGTTTACCGTCACGATCATTGTAAAAGACAACAACCGCCACCCTGGCCGGTGACGGTTGTTAAGTGTTAAAAATGCTTTATAACTGTTAATCAGACCAGCCGCTTGTCGCAGTGCTCCTTAAGATTTATTATAATGTTTAATCAGAGTATGTCAATTAGAATATAGCGCGGCGGATTGTACAGATCGGAGGTTTGGTATGGCAAAACAGTTGCTCGGGAAAGATGTTGTTGCTTCCCTGAATGAGCGCATTATTGCGCAGTGTAATGAGCTGAAGGAAAAGGGTGTGGAACCGACGCTTGCCATCATCAGGGTGGGAGAGAACCCCAGCGACCTTTCCTATGAGAGAGGCGCGACAAAGCGCTGTGAGACGCTGGGTGTTTCCTGTGAAAAGATCATCCTTCCGGAGGATGTCGCGCAGGAAAAACTGCTGGATGTGATCGGAGAAGTCAACCGGAATGACCGGATCCACGGCGTGCTGCTTTTCAGGCCGCTCCCGAAGCATCTGGACCAGGCGCTCATCGAGAATGCGCTGGATCCGGCAAAGGATGTGGACTGCATGACGGATGCTTCCATGGCAGGTGTGTTCACCGGCAAGAAGATCGGATTTCCGCCCTGCACACCGGCTGCCTGCATGGAGATCCTGGACCATTACGGGATCGACTGCACCGGCAAAAAGGCCACTGTGATCGGGCGTTCCCTGGTGGTCGGCAAACCCGCTGCCATGATGCTCATCAAAAAGAACGCGACTGTCACGATCTGTCACACCAGGACAGTGGATATGCCTTCCGTTGCCAGGGAGGCGGATATCCTGATCGTAGCCGCGGGCCGTGCCGGCATCATCGGTGCGGATTATGTGAAGGAAGGCCAGATCGTCATTGATGTGGGCATCAACATGAACGCGGAGGGCAAGCTCTGCGGTGACGTGGACTACGCAGCGGTCGAGCCGGTCGTCGATGCCATCACCCCGGTTCCCGGCGGTGTGGGCAGTGTCACCACTTCGGTGCTGGTCGGCCATGTCGTGGAGGCCGCAGCCAGGATGTGCGGGTGATGTCAAAGACGCAATGAGGTTCCCAAACGGTGGTCAGCGCTGCTGCGCGGCCACCCTTTTTAGATTCCACACTATTAATATCGGAGGTTTGAACGATTCACCGAAAAATTTTCTAAAAATCTCAAAATACCTTCATAAAATCCGAAAAACACCTTGCATCCTCGGGGCAATGTGAGTATAATGGTCACGTTTTGGTACTGGAATGCGGTAAAGCGTTCAAGTCACGGGACCGTCGGAAAGGCAGCCGGGGCGGGATGCTTGCAGCCGGTACATGAAAGTCTTTAAAGGAGGATTTATTATGTCATACGTAGACGAGGCTCTTGCAAGAGTACAGAAACAGAATCCAGATCAGCCCGAATTTCAGCAGGCTGTCAAAGAAGTTCTCGAATCCCTGCGTGTTGTGATCGAGGCGAATGAGGAAGCATACAAGAAGCAGGCTCTCCTTGAAAGACTGCTGACACCGGAACGCATCATCATGTTCAGGGTTCCCTGGGTGGATGACAACGGTCAGGTGCAGGTCAACAACGGCTACCGCGTCCAGTTCAACAGTGCGATCGGCCCCTACAAGGGAGGTCTTCGTTTCCATCCCTCTGTCAACCTGAGCATCATCAAGTTCCTTGGCTTTGAACAGATCTTCAAAAACTCCCTGACCGGCCTGCCCATCGGCGGCGGCAAGGGCGGATCCGACTTTGACCCCAAGGGCAAATCCGACAGGGAAGTCATGGCCTTCTGCCAGAGCTTCATGACAGAGCTGTACCGCCACATCGGCGCGGACACGGACGTTCCGGCCGGTGACATCGGCGTAGGCGGAAGAGAGATCGGCTTCATGTATGGCCAGTACAAGCGCATCCGCGACGTGTATGAAGGCGTGCTCACAGGCAAGGGCCTGACCTTCGGCGGATCTCTGGCCAGAACACAGGCAACAGGCTACGGCCTCCTGTATCTCGTTGAGGAGCTTCTTAAGTGCAACGGCAAAGAGCTGGCGGGCAAGACCATCGCGGTCTCCGGTGCCGGCAATGTCGCCACCTATGCCATCGAGAAGGCTCAGCAGCTGGGTGCCAACCCGGTCACCTGCTCGGATTCCACCGGCTGGATCTATGATCCCGAAGGAATCGATGTAGCGCTGCTCAAAGAGGTCAAGGAAGTGAAGCGTGCCCGTCTGACCGAGTATGCGGCTGCAAGACCTTCAGCGCAGTATCATGAAGGCAAGGGCGTCTGGTCCGTCAAGTGCGACATTGCACTTCCGTGCGCGACCCAGAACGAGCTGAACCTCGACGACGCAAAGACGCTGGTCGCGAACGGCTGCTTCGCAGTCTGCGAAGGCGCGAACATGCCCACCACGCTTGATGCGACCAAGTATCTGCAGGAGAACGGCATCCTGTTCTGCCCGGGCAAGGCATCCAACGCCGGCGGCGTTGCCACCTCCGCCCTTGAGATGAGCCAGAACTCCGAGCGTCTGTCCTGGAGCTTCGATGAGGTCGATGCCAAGCTGAAAACGATCATGGTCAACATTTTCCACGCCATCGATGACGCGTCCAAGAAGTACGACATGGAAGGCGACTACGTCGCAGGCGCCAACATCGCCGGCTTCCTGAAAGTCGCGACCGCTATGGAAGCGCAGGGGATCGTATAAGCCAGTAAGCTGATCACCGGTCAAAATATATGAACAGACTGTCAGAGCCAGGGGACTGTATGTCACCCTGGCTCTGTTTTTTCGTTTCGGTTCCTGCGCATGTTCTCGTTTACGAATTCACACGCCGCTTCTGCTGCCTCAGTTTATAAGCACATGTCTGAGCATACCGTCTGTTCACCGTCCACGCGGATGCAAAATTATGTCAATTCTGACAAAGAAGACAGACCACCATCCCCTTTGTTATCCCCTGCTATCATAATTTTCTACAAATATATTGAAAAACGTTGCGCAGTCATTGTATAATAATTTCAACTGTACAAATCGGGGCCGCAGAATCCTCGTTTCTGCGGCGTTCTGACTGGCGAACAGGTACGAAATACAGAAAAGGGAGGGATTACTTTCATGAACCAAAATGAAATGCTTGCCATGATCCTCGCAGGAGGAAGGGGAAGCCGCCTTTATGACCTGACAAAGAAGGTCGCCAAACCTGCAGTATCCTTTGGAGGAAAGTACCGCATCGTGGACTTTCCCCTGAGCAACTGTGCCAACAGCGGCATTGACATCGTGGGCGTGCTGACGCAGTATGAGTCTGTTGAACTGAACAGCTATGTGGCAGCCAGCAGACAGTGGGGTCTGGACAGCAAGAACAGCGGTGTGTTCGTCCTTCCGCCCCGTGAAAAAGCAGACGCGGATCTGGATGTCTACAGAGGCACTGCAGACGCCATTTCCCAGAACATCGACTTCATCGACAGCTACAATCCGGAGTACCTGCTCATTCTTTCAGGTGACCACATCTACAAGATGAACTATGACGCAATGCTTTCCTTCCACAAGGAGAAAAAGGCGGATGCCACCATCGCGGTGCTGCCGGTTCCGATGAAGGAAGCATCCCGTTTCGGCATCATGAATACCGATGAACAGGACCGCATTGTGGAGTTCGAAGAGAAGCCGCCGGTTCCCAAGAGCAATCTGGCCTCCATGGGTATCTACATCTTCACCTGGAAAGTCCTTCGCAAGGTCCTTCTGGCGGACATGAAGAAGACGGATTCCAACCATGACTTCGGCAAGGACATCATTCCGGCGCTCCTGAACGACGGAAAGACCCTCATGGCCTACAAGTTCGAGGGCTACTGGAAAGATGTAGGAACCATCGACTCCCTGTGGGAAGCCAACATGGACCTGCTGGACAAGAAGAACGAACTGAACCTGTCCGATCCCGGCTGGAAGATCTACACCGAGGACGCTTCCGAGCTGCCGCAGTTCATCGGACCTGACGCGAAGATCGATGTCGCATACATCACCCAGGGCTGCAGCATCTACGGCAATGTCACCAGATCGGTCCTGTTCACAGGCACAACAGTCGCAGCGGGCGCCAAAGTCACGGATTCCGTCCTGATGCCCGGCGCAGTCGTTGAGGAAGGCGCGAAGGTCACAAGAGCACTTGTCGCCAATGGCGTAAAGATCGGCAAGGGTGCTGTCGTGGGAGATCCGAAGAGCGAAAATATCCTGCTTGTAGCCAAGAATGTAAAGGGGGTCGAGTAAGATGGCAAGTGTATATGGTATCGTGACTTCTTCCGGAAGTCATTTTAAAGTGGAAGGCCTGGAGAAGCACAGACCGATCGGCGCGTTCTCATTCCTTGGCCGTTACAGGATCGTGGACTTTGCTCTGTCCAACTTAAGCAACAGCAACATTGACCGCATCCAGGTCTATGTCAGCCAGAACCCCCGCTCACTCGCGGAGCATGTGGGCAACGGCTCTCACTACAACATCAACTCCAAGCGCGGCAAACTGCAGCTTCTGTTCAACCAGGACAGCAGGGTCAACGAGATCTATAACACCGACGTGGCCGCCTACAGAGCCAACCTGGAGATCATCGGACGCATGCATCAGGAATATGTGATCATCACGCCCGGCTACATGGTCTTCAAGCAGAACTTCAACAAGCTGGTGGAAGAGCACATTGCCTCCGGCGCGGACGTGACGGTTCTGTATCACAAGGTCAACAACGGCAAGAGCAGCTACAGAGGACTGGATGTGCTCTCGCTCAACCGTCAGAAAGGCGTTACCGCGATCAAGAAGAACATCGGTACAGCGGACAACGTAAATGTCTTCATGGACACTTATGTCATGACCAACAAGATGTTCCTCGACCTGATCGACAAAGCGGCAAAGATCTCTTCCGTCTACACGCTGACAGACATTCTCAACGAGGAGAGCAATGATCTGGATATCAGAGGCGTGCAGCACAAGGGCTACTTCGCAGCCATCACGGACTTCAAGAGCTACTATGACGCAAACCTGGAACTGCTTGACCAGTCAAAGGCGCAGGATCTGATCTCCTCCGACTGGCCGATCTACACCGTGACCACGGACTCCTGCCCGGTGCACTACTATGAGGGCGCCAAGGTGAAGAACTCCATGGTGGCCAACGGCTGCCTGATCGAAGGCACGGTTGAGAACTCAGTCATCGGCCGTGGTGTCCAGATCCAGAAAGGCGCTGTCGTGAGGAACAGTGTGATCCTCGGACATTCCACCATCGGCCCGGGTGTCCATGTCGAGAACCAGGTCGTGGATAAGTGGGCGATCGTGAAGCACGTGAAAGAGCTGGTGGCAGATCCGGAGAATCCGGGCTATGTCAACAGGGATGACATCCTTTGATCGAATGGTGAGTGAAAGAGAAGGGTCATCTGATTCGTTGTGAGTGATCAAAAACGCAGCTGCCGGACAAGGCGGCTGCGTTTTTTAAAGCGAGGGGTTGCTCCCCCCCGGCTTCGGAAATTTACCCTTGCTTTTTCAGGAAAAGATGGTATGCTATTGAAGTCAGTTGACATGCAGATGTAGTTCAGTGGCAGAACACCAGCTTCCCAAGCTGGATATGCGGGTTCGATTCCCGTCATCTGCTGCAGGGCCTCCGCTTCGGCGGAGGCCCTTTTTCGTATAGGAAATTGCTACGCATTTCCTATACGAAAAACGCTCCGCGAGGATGCGCACTCGCACGTAAGGAAAGATGTCGCTTCGCGACCGTGCTCGGCGCGCAAAGTCCTGCGGCGCTCCTCTCATGAGGGAGGGGAACAAGGGAGTTGAGGTCCGCTTGCGGACTTTGTTTCGGATTTTTCCGGACACAGATGGAAAACCTGTT
>JAGCAV010000351.1 GCA_017652545.1 Lachnospiraceae bacterium | reverse complement strand
TGACATCACCATTCCCTCATCCGAGAATGATTACGGATACACGATCAATGAGGATGAGGAATTCCGGCAGATGGTGGCGGACATCCGCAGCAATACGGAGGTGGAGCGTGAGCCGGTTTACTATTCCACCAACAATTATGACAATCCCGTATATCTGAGACGCAACGGCACAGATGACCTGGCGGGTACTTATGTCGAGGTGTGCCTGTCAAACCAGCATCTCTGGTTCTATAAGGATTACGGCCTGATCATAGATACGGACATCGTTTCCGGCTGCGTCGCCAAAAAGGCAGAGACAAAGACCGGCGCGTTCCCGCTGGCGTACAAGGAAAGCCCGTCCACCCTTGTGGGGGAAGATGCTGCCGACGGATACCGCACAGAGGTCCAGTACTGGATGCCTTTCTATGAGGGACAGGGCCTCCATGACGCGAACTGGAGGAGCAGCTTTGGCGGAGGCATCTATCTGACCAGCGGCTCGCACGGCTGCGTCAACATGCCGCCTTACGCTGCAGCGACTGTCTACAATTATATCGAAGCCGGGACGGCGATCATTATCTACAACTGAAAATCTAAACAGGAGACAGAGAACGAACGTCTCGTGCGCAGGAAGCGTGCATACCCGGCGTGCGTCATTCTCTGTCTTCTTTCATCTTGCCGGAGAAAAAGCCATGCTGATAAAAAACATCAGAATCATTGACCCTTTGACAGACACCGACCGCATCGGAGATATCCGGATCGCGCAAGATAAGATTACGGAAGTGATATATCATCAGCCTGAGATGGGCGATGCCGGCTGTGCTTTGGCAGCCGGCCGGGATGACAGCGTCATAGACGGAAGCGGCCTTTGCGCCGCTCCGGGCCTGATGGATACACATGTCCATTTCCGGGATCCGGGTCAGACATACAAGGAAGATATCTTTACGGGAGCTGCGGCCGCGGCAAGAGGCGGCTTTACCCGTGTTGTGTGCATGGCAAACACAGCGCCTTCCGTTGATACGCCGGAGATTCTTCGCGCCAACCTGGAGAAGGGGAAGAAAACAGGCATCACGGTTCTGCAGGCAGGCGCGCTCACCAGAGGATTAAAAGGCAGGGAACTGACAGATATGGAAGCACTGGCGGAGGCCGGCGCCTGTGCCTTTACAGACGACGGGATTCCGCTGAAGAACGCGCCGCTCCTTCTGGAAGGGATGAAACGGGCTGCTGCGTTAAGCAGGCCCGTCTCACTGCATGAGGAGGATCCGGCATTCGTTCCCGGACCGGGTGTGAACGCGGGGGAGGTGTCCCGGCGGCTGGGTTATCCGGGTGCTTTCTCGCTTGCCGAGGAGATCATGGTTGCGTCAGACTGCATGCTGGCTCTTGAAAGCGGATGCCGGGTGATCATCCAGCATGTAAGCAGCGCGAGGTCGGTGGAACTGATCCGCCATGCAAGAAGGATGGGAGCGGACATTCACGGGGAGGCAACACCTCATCATTTTTCACTTACGGAAGAGGCTGTGCTCAGATACGGCACCAACGCAAGAATGAATCCCCCCCTCAGGACGGAAGAAGACCGGCAGGCTGTCGCGGAGGGCATCTCGGACGGGACGCTGGATATGATCGTTACGGACCACGCGCCGCATTCGGCAGAGGAAAAAGCACGTCCCCTGCCGGAAGCGCCAAGCGGGATCATCGGTCTCGAGACCTCCCTGGCGCTTGGAATCCGGTTCCTGGTCGAGACCGGAAAACTTTCCCTGAAGGACCTGATCCGGCGGATGAGCACACAGCCGGCTCTTGTCTACGGCCTGGACCCGGCGGCCATTCAACCCGGGAAAAGCGCTGACCTGGTCATCTTTGATGAGAAGGGAATCTGGACTGCGGATCATTTTGCCTCAAAAGCTTCGAACAGTCCGTTTTTGGGGTGGAAACTGCCGGGTCGGATATGCTATACTATTTGCTGCGGCCGGGTTGTTTACGGCGGATAAGAGTGGGGCGGCAGGATGGAACATGTGAGATTTCTGAACAGACTGATCGGGCGAAACTGGAAGACACTGGCCAGTTTCGCCATTTTGAATAAGCTGTTCACCTATGCTATCCTGTTCCCCGGATTTTCCTTCCTGTTCAACCGCTCCCTCGACCTGGTCGGACTGAAATATCTGACTGCCGAGAATCTGTCGGTCTTTCTCCATAATCCTATACCTTTCATCACGCTTGGCCTTCTTGCCCTTATCTTTGTCATTCTGGAACTCCTGTACATCATCGGTATCATATACATCTTTGATCAGTGCCGCCGGGGCTATCAGGTCAGTGTGTGGCAGGTCATCCTGTTTACGCTGCGGCGAAGCATGAGGGTTTTTTTGCCGCGCAATATCATCATCATTCCGATCCTGATGTTCATGACCCCGCTGCTGCATCTGGCTACCCTGTTCAACCTTTTCTGGTCTTATTCCGTGTCGGAAAGGATCGTGAAGCTGGTCATGTCCAGATGGTATCTCCTGGTGATCACGATCGTGCTGCTTGTCATATCGGTGGTTGCCTTTTTCAGATGGATGTACGTGTTCCATTATTTTGCCGTGGAAAAATGTCATGGGTTTGAAGCGCTTGACAGAAGTACATATCTGGCGAAAAAGACGCATTCCATCCGCAGGCTCGGTACGATGATCAAGGTACAGCTCCTTCTGCTTCTTGCGTATCTTGTCCTTATGATCACGGTCCTCGGTCTGAGCACGGTGATCAAAACCGTCTTTCATCTGTCCGGAAGATTTGTATCTACCTTTCAGGTGGTCTTCATCACGCTGGGGGTATCCGGATTCGACATGATCCTGCTGCCGTATACGTTCGGCTGTATCAGCGAACTGTATTACCGGGGAAAACACATGATCCTGGAGCCGATCCCCGTTACCACGCAGTACCGGGAAAGCCAGAACACGGAGACAGCGAAAAGGATCCGCATAGCGGAGATCGCGATTTTTGCTTTCAGCGTGACAGTCGGCCTGATCTATCTGTTTGGTTTATACCGGGGCCGCTTTACGGTCCGGGCAGAAAGACTGAAGACCATGCAGGTCACGGCCCACCGCGGCGCATCCATGTTTTATCCCGAGAATACGATGGCTGCTTTTGAAGGGGCTGTAGAGCAGGGCGCTGACTGGATCGAGCTGGATGTGCAGGAGAGCGCCGACGGTGAGATCTATGTCATGCATGATTCAAACTGCAGGCGTACCTGCGGGGAAGAGGCTGACCTGAATGCGTGGGAAACAGACTGGGATGTGATAGCAAACCTGGATGCGGGTTCCTTCTTCAGCCCTGATTTTGCCGGCGAACCCGTCCCGCTGCTGCGGGATGTGATCGGGTACGCGAAAGAAGTGAATATCCGGCTGAATATAGAGATCAAACCGAGCGGCCATGAGAAGGATCTCGTGGGAAATGTCGTGCGGATTGTGGAAGAGGAAGACTTTATCGGCGACTGCGTGATCACGTCACAGTCATATGCGGTGGTCAGCGCGGTAAAGGAGCTTAACGAGGAGATCTTCACTGTTTATGTGACCGGTGTAGCCTACGGGGCGATTGCAAGGCTGAAGGATGCGAACGCATTCTCGGTCAAATCGACCAGCGTCTCAAGAAGCCTGGTCAGATCGCTGCATAACAAAGGCATAGAAGTGTATGCCTGGACTGTCGATTCAAGACATAACATCAACCGGATGATCGACCTTGGCGTGGACAATATTATCACCAACAACATTCCGCTGGCGATCGAATGCATCAACAACAGCCGGACCGGTACCGCGCTGTCTGAGATTCAGAGGATGATACGCGAACTGTTCTGAGATCATAATTGAGAAGCTGCAGGAAAGGTTTTTTATACAGGAGGAAATGATATGAACGCTGTTATGGAAGCTATTT
This sequence comes from Lachnospiraceae bacterium, assembly GCA_017652545.1. The sequence goes on along the minus strand of JAGCAV010000351.1, from coordinate 735 downwards.
TATCACGGAGAAGCATCAGAAAATTCAAAACTGACCCCGTTCCGGAGGAGATCCTTCAGGATGTCGCACAGGCGGGGCTCCACGCGCCATCCGGCATGGGAAAGAAGACCTGGCATTTTGTTGTCCTGACAAACCGTGAACTGATCGACGAACTGGCAGAGGCGATCCGGCTGGAACTGGGAAGAGACCAGTATGATATGTACAGGCCTTCTGCGCTCGTTATCCCGTCAAATCTGAGAGATAATCCCCACGGAAAGGAAGACAATGCGTGCGCGCTCGAGAACATTTTCCTGGCCGCTCATTCGTATGGGGTCGGCTCCGTATGGATCAACCAGCTGCAGGGAATCTGCGATTCGCAGCGGATCCGCCCGATCCTTGACAGGATCGGCGTGCCGTCTGACCATGTGGTCTATGGCATGGCTGCGCTGGGTTATCCGGATATCGTCGGCATGTACAGAAAAGGCGGGGAAGTCACCTTTGTCAGATAGGACAACGGATTAAAACTTGAACAGGATCCCGATAAGAGCTGAGATGGCAAGAAAGATGATCGGATGCCATTTCAGCTTTTTTATGCCGAAGAAAATGGCAGCGGCAAGAACAAGACCTTTCCAGTTGAAGAGAGAGAGGATGCTGTGAGATTCGGTATATGCCGGAATGTTAAGAAGCGCGATCCTTGCCACATTCAGTCCGGCTGCCGTGATCATGGCGATGGAAGCCGGCCGCAGTCCGTAAAAG
>JAGCAV010000350.1 GCA_017652545.1 Lachnospiraceae bacterium | reverse complement strand
GGAAGCCGACCTGATTCTTTTCTGTTATCCGGTCTATACCTTTCTTGTTCCGGCGCAGCTCCACAGGTTTATTGAACTGATCAGGGAGCATGGGACAGATCTCTCCGGTAAGTATGCCACCCAGCTGACGACCTCCAAGCACTTCTACGATACGACTGCCCACAGGTTCATTCAGGATAACTGCGATGATCTGGGACTGAAGTATATCAGAGGCCTCTCCGCTGACATGGAAGATCTGCTGACTAAGAAAGGGCAGAAGCAGGCCCTGGATTTCTTCCGGTATGTCTGCTGGAATATGCGGCAGGGGTTCTATGAAAACCGCAGATGGAAACCCGGGAAAGGCAGGATCGCGGTTGTTGCCGATCTGCCCGAAACGGAAGCGGGAATCAGGCTGAGGCGCATGGTCGATCGGTTTGTGTCAAAAAGCAGCATCACATGTGATATAATAAATATTGCCGAATTCCCGTTTAAGGGCGGATGCCTGGGGTGCTTTCACTGCGCGGCAGACGGAACCTGCGTGTATAAGGATGGGTTTGACGCTTTTCTGCGGGACAGGATCCAGGGAGCAGATGCCATTGTCTATGCCTACAGCATCAGGGATCATTCCATGGGCAGCCGCTTCAAAATGTTTGACGACCGGCAGTTCTGCAACGGCCACCGTACCGTGACGATGGGCAAACCGGTAGGCTATCTGGTGAACGGTGCTCTGAGCAGAGAGGAAAACCTGCGGACACTGATGGAGGCAAGGGCTCAGGTCGGCGGGAACTTCCTTGCCGGGATCGCCTGCAATGAGAAGGACCCGGATGAGCAGATCGCAGTGCTTGCTGCCGGGATGACATATGCTTTGAAGACGGGCTATCATCCGCCTGAAAACTTTTACGGGGTCGGCGGCCTGAAAATCTTCAGGGACCTGATCTATCAGATGCAGGGACTGATGAGGGAAGACCACCGGTTCTATAAGGCACATGGATTTTATGATTTTCCCCAGAAGCGAAAAGGGATGATCGCGGGAATGTATCTGGTTGGGTTTATGATGACCAACGGGAAGCTGAAGAAAAAGATGGGTGGAAAGATGACGGAGGGTATGATGATGCCCTACCGGAATTTGCTGGACAGGGTCGACCGCGCCAGAAAAAGAAAGGAGCAGCCGGATGAGACGGTTTGAGGGGTTTTTAAAAGGTGTTAATCTGGGCGGATGGATTTCGCAGTTTGCCGGATATGACAAGGCGCATTTTGACTCCTTTATTACAGAAAAGGATATACAGAACATCGCGTCACTCGGTTTTGACCACGTCAGGGTTCCGGTGGATTATGTGCTGCTGGAGGAAGAGGACGGGACACCGAAAGAGGATGGTTTTCATTACCTGGGCCTGTGCAGGCAGTGGTGTGAAAAAAACGGTCTGCGCATGCTGATCGATCTGCATGAATGTTTTGGCTATTCTTTTGATCCTCTGAAAAGGGGGATGGACAGGGAAAGATTTTTCTATGATGAGGCCCTGCAGGACCGGTTCATGGATCTGTGGCGCAGAATCGCGCAGCGCTTCTCAAAATGGCCGGACCAGGTGGCGTTTGAGCCGCTCAACGAAGTGGTGCTGGAGGAAGTGGCGCAGGCGTGGAACCGGGTGGCCGCAGCCTGGATCAGAAACATGCGGACGATCGTACCTGACAGCTTTCTGGTGATCGGCGGGGTCCGCTACAGCAGCGTGACGAGCATACCGCTTCTTGACATTCCGCTTGATGATAAAATTGTCTACAATTTCCACTGCTATGAACCGATCGTATTCACCCACCAGGGCGCTTACTGGGTCGAGCGCATGCCTTCGGATTTCAGGATCGGATATCCGGAAAAACTTGAGGAATACCGGAGGGCAGTGACGGGTATGGGACTGTCAGAAGATCTGGCCGGGTCTGTCTTCAGGGAAGACATCCGTGAGGTTGGAGAAGGCTTTTTTGAGGATATTATTGCGCCGGCACTGAAGAAGGCGGAGCAGGACGGGATCCCGCTTTATTGCGGTGAATACGGTGTGATCGACCTGGCAGACAATATGGACAAGATCCGCTGGCTGAAGGACATTCATGCTGTCATGAACCGGCACGGGATCGGAAGAGCCCTGTGGAATTACAAAGAGAAGGACTTCGGACTGACAGATGAGCGCTTTTCCGAGATACGGGACCAGTTCATCGGGATCCTGTGACATACCGGTGACGGTGTCATTACATAAATAAGAATAATAAGAATGAGAAAAGAGGAAGTACTGAATGGAAACATGGAAATTTACTGAGCTGGCTTATGAACGGCCGGATCTTGAAGGCCTGAAAAAAACAGTTGCTGACATGACCGAAGAAGTCAGGCAGGCGAAAAATGCCGAAGCGGTACTGGATATCATTATGGCCTATGACCGGCTTTCACGGAAATATATGACATTGTTCACGATCGCCCAGATCCGCAACACGATCAACACGAAGGACGTGTTCTACGACCGGGAGATCGAGTGGCTCAGCGAGCAGATGCCGCTGCTTTCCCCGCTGGAAGTGGCTTTTTCAGACGCTGTCGCGGGCAGCCCTTTCAGAGATGAGATCGAGAAACGCCTGGGAAAACAGTACTTTGTCGGAATCGATCTGCAGAAGAAGATGTTCTGCGAGAAAAACATCCCGCTGATGCAGCGTGAGAGCAAGCTGACGCTGGAGTACCAGAAGATGATGGCTGCCTGCAGGATCGAATTTGACGGGCAGGAGCTGAATCTGTACGGGATCCAGAAGTATTTTGAACATGAGGACCGGCGGATACGTGCGGCCGCATTTAAAGCATACTCCGATTTTTATCACAGCCATGAAGCACGGCTGGAGGAGATCTGGGATGAACTGATCAGTATCCGGAACGAGATGGGGCGAAATCTCGGATTTGACAATTTTATTTCGCTTGCATATATGCAGCAGGGGCGTACCGACTACGGTATGGAGGAAGTGGCTTCATTCAGGGAGCAGGTCAGGCAGGAACTGGTGCCGCTTTGCAGCAGGCTGTATGAAGCCCAGGCGAAACGTCTTGGGATCGATCACGTTATGGCGTTTGACGAGAAATGGATCTTCCCTGACGGAAATCCCATACCTGCAGGCGATGACGACTTCATGGTCGCCCAGGCGCAGAAGATGTACCATGATATGAGTCGGGAGACAGGGGAGTTCATCGACTTTATGATTGATCATGAACTGATGGATCTGAAGAATAAGCCCGGAAAAGCGTCCACAGGATACATGACAGCGCTTCCGGATCATCAGGCTCCGTTTGTCTTTTCCTGCTTTAATGGTACGATCTTTGACATGCAGGTTCTGACGCATGAACTGGGTCATGCTTTCGCCGGATATATGGCCATGCGCAGCCAGCCGATCGCGGATTATTTCAGCGAGTCGACAGATATCGCAGAAATTCATTCCATGTCGATGGAGCAGTTTGCTTATCCCTATGCTGAGATGTTCTTCGGCGATGACGCGGAAAAGTTCCGTTTCTCCCATCTTCAGCAGGCGATCACATTTGTACCCTTCGGTGTGGCAGTGGATGAATTCCAGCATATCTGCTACGCGCATCCGGAGCTGAGTCCGAAGGAGCGTACATGGGAGTGGCATAAACTGGAAGAGAAGTATATGCCGTGGAGAAAGTATGAGGATGATGAGTTCATGGAACGCGGCGGTTACTGGTATCACAAACTGCACATTTACCTGTATCCGTTCTACTACATCAATTACACACTGACGACCATGGGCGCCATGGAATTCAAGAAGAAAAATGCCGTGGATCATCAGAAAGCCTGGGAGTATTACATGAACCTGTGCAGGGTCGGCGGAAGCATGAGCTATCTGGAGACCCTGAAGCTGGCGAACCTCG
>JAGCAV010000032.1 GCA_017652545.1 Lachnospiraceae bacterium | reverse complement strand
GGAAGACACCCGAGGAGAAGGCGCTCGAGAAGATCGAACGCCTGGAAAAGTCTGCGCCTTACAGGGCGGGCAGAGTCGTGACAGCACCGGGGAGGCTGGTCAAAAAAGTATATTACAGGCTGAAAAGAAAATAGGCACATGTGCACCCGGGCATCCTTAAATATTGCAAATATATTACGAATGTGTTAAAATCGTGGTTAATCTGGGATCCTTTTATCATGGCAGGATCTCTGAGCAGGATATTTGAGGATGTTTATGAAGATGGGAGGTATGTGGAATGAAAAAGCTGATCAGGCACGGGCGGGCTGTTTTTCTGATCCTGATTTTGCTATGCATTCTGCCGGCAACCAGTACGCAGGCCGCGATCAAATTCAGGGCGAAGGTGCCCAGGACAAGTTTTCTGGCTGGGGAACAGGCACAGATCTCGTTCAGTAATACAAAACGGATCACCTATACGTTCAAGAGCAGCAATAAAAAGATCTTTACGGTTTCCAGGCGGGAAGGCCTGATCACGGCAAAGAGAAAAGGAAAGGCGACCCTGACCATTACCGGTACCTGGAAAAAGGGCAGCAAGAAATCAGTCTGGAAAAAGAAGGTGACGATCAGGGTCAGCAAATGCTCGCTCTCCGCAAAGAGCATCAGCCTGAAACAGGGCAAGACAAAAAAGCTGTCCGTTGTGAATCTGGATGTGAAAAGAAAGATCAGGTGGTACTCCGAGACCCCCGAGATCTGTCAGGTCAATGCATCCGGAAAAGTCACTGCGCTGCGCACGGGCAGCGGCAGCGTCTGCGCGCAGGTCGGGAATTTCGTAGTCCTGCGCTGCCGGGTGACGATCACGGCTACCGTGCTTAAGGGAGAGTCGATCAGGCTCCTGGTGAATGCGACCCATACCTACGGCTGTATTGATCTGGCGGCCGAAATGAGAGGGGATACAAAATCAAACGCGCAGGTGAACCTGACCGTGAAAAATGAAGGGGTCGGACATCTGGAAGGAAATCTTTACTATGCGGACGCGTATGGGACCAACAGTGTGACGGCCTACTGCGGCGGCTATGAGAAGGTGTTTACGATCAGCCAGTATGTCTGGGCGGCGCACAGGGGATATACGGACATGTTCCCGGAAAATACCATCGACGCGTTTGAAGGCGCTGTTTTTGCCGGCGCAGGGTTTATCGAGACGGATGTGCGCGTGACATCGGACCTGGTACCGGTGTGCATGCATGATGCCCAGCTCGCGAACATGACCAATTCCGCAAAGGATGCCACGGTCTATAAAATGACGTTCGAGGAACTGCGGCAGCTGGAGATCAACAACGGAAACTGCCTGGAGAGGCTGGTTCACAAGCAGGTGCCCACGCTGGAAGAGTACCTGAAGATCTGCAGCAGATACGGGATCATCGCGATCATAGAACTGAAGCACCTGGGGAACGGCAAGAAAGATGGTGAGAGAAAGCAGTCGGTCGAATGCATCATGAGGCTGCTTGCGCAGACCGGTATGACAAGAAGATGCATTATGCACAGCGCGAACGCCGAGCTTCTGAGTGTCTTCAGGACATACGCAGGTGAAGAGGGGGCGCAGATTCCGGTCTCGACCACGACACTTGAGGTCTGGAATAAACTGAAGGCGTATCACCTTCCGAATGCCTATTCCAGCTACGCGGGCACGCCTTTCGGCTATGCCAAGATTTACGACTACAGTCCGCTGGTGGGAAGAAAGAACAGGGCAGCGGACAGCTATCATACCAGGGTGCCGACAAAGTAAACGCCCGGATATGAGCGCGGGGCTTAAAAAACAGTGTGAAGTGTGGAGTGTGGAGAGTATGATCAGGGTTTCTGTTATTATTCCCGTTTATAATGTCAGCAGCTATCTGAGACGCTGCCTGGACAGCGTGCTCGCGCAGAGCCTTAAGGAGATCGAGGTGATCTGTGTGGACGACGCGTCCACGGATGATTCTCCGAAGATCCTTCAGGAATACGCGGCAAAGGATGCGCGCGTGAAGGTCGTCCGGCAGAAAAATGCCGGCGCGGGAGCTGCCAGGAACACGGGTCTGGACCTGGCGCAGGGGGAATACCTGTCCTTCCTTGATTCTGATGATTTCTTCGAGCCGGACATGCTGGAAAAAGCATATGCGCTGGCTAAACGTGATATGGACGACATCGTGGTCTTCGGATCCGATCAGTTCAGGCAGAAGGATAACGCAGGAGACGGTTCCGATGACGGGACCTTTGTGTCTGTCGACTGGACCATCAGGAGAAACAATCTGCCTTCCTCACAGCCCTTCTCTTACCGGGAGCTGACGGGAAACGTCTTTAAAACATTTGTCGGCTGGGCCTGGGACAAGCTGTTCCGGCATCAGTTCATCACGGAACACAACATCCGCTATCAGGTACAGCGGACGACCAACGACATGCTGTTTGTCTATACGGCCCTTGTGCTGGCTGAGCGGATCAGCATCCTGGATGAGGTGATGGTGCATCAGAGACGGGATTCCCGCGATTCTCTTTCCAAGACAAGGGAGAATTCCTGGCACTGTTTCCATGACGCGCTGATCGAGCTGAAGAACCGCCTGATCCAGGAAGGAATCTACGCGAAGCTGACGAAGGATTATGTCAATTACAGTCTGCATTTCACGCTCTGGAACTACAACTCACTGGCTGAACCCACAAAATCGATGCTGCGCGAGAAGCTTCTGAGTGAGTGGTTTGATGAGTTCGGCATTTCCGGCAGGGACAGATACTACTTTGAGAACCAGAAAGAATATGACCAGTATCTGGATATGCTGTACGGTACGGAAGAAACCGGAAGCGGAGCGGGAAACGGCAGCGG
>JAGCAV010000349.1 GCA_017652545.1 Lachnospiraceae bacterium | reverse complement strand
TCGCCGCCCTCCTGATAGAAGGTGGTGACATAGATATTCACGTTCTTGCCTTCAGCGGCGTTCAGGATAACGTTGGAATCCCAGGTGTCGCCGGCCAGAAGCGGGATCTCAAGACCCTGAGCGGCAGCCTGCTCGATCGTAAGCGCGGCAGCCTCGGTAGAGGTCGGGGTGAAGAATACGTCACAGCCCTGATTCTTGGCATCTGTGATGTAGGAAGTGAAGTCGCTGTTTCCTTCCGGGAAGTCAGCCTTCACAGTCTCGCCGCCCAGGCCTTCGAAAGCCTGTGTGAAGTAGTAGGCAAGGCCCTGTGAATAGTCATCGCCGAGTTTCGCAAGCACATATGCCTTCTTCGCGCCGAAGGTCTCGCTCGCAAAGTTCGCAAGAACTTCTCCCTGGAACGGATCAAGGAAGCAGATACGGAAGTAGTGGGTGTTGCCCTGGGTTACCTGCGGGTTGGTGCAGGTCACGCCGATGGCCGGAACGCCGCCATCTCTGAAGATATCAGAGGCTGCGATGGATACGCCGGAGCCATAGGAACCGAGCACTACGGAAACGCCGTCGCCTACCAGCTTGGCTGCAGCGGACGGGCCCTTGTCATTTGAAGACTCGTTGTCAACAATATCCAGCGCTACATCATATTCGGTGCCGCCGATCTCAACGGTGGGGCAGATGCTCTGGGCATACTGCATACCCAGTGTCTCCTGTTTGCCGCCTGCTCCGTTGTCTCCGGATGCCGGCTCATAAACACCGATGGTAACTGTCTCTGCCAGGACCGGAACTGCGCCGATCGCCAGAGCCATGCAGGTTGCTGCAAAAGCAGATACTAATTTCTTCCTCATATTGCTCTCCTTCTAAACATGACATTTGACACTCAACCTTCTCACGCTGCAGGATCACGCCGCGCCTGAGCCAGGTATCTGTTTCTGGTTACACGAAAGCGATTATAACACTGTGAAGCGTAACATTCAAGAAAAATGACCGGGAAATTGATCCCAGTTTGAAATAAATAAGGCAAACAATCCGAAAGGGCAAAAAATTACGCCATTCCGGCCAGTTTTTGATTCAGTTTCCGGTAGATCCGCGTCTTAAACCACGGCTCCGTCGATCTTTCAACGGCCTCATCCAAAGAGAACCACCCGACTGCGCTGTTCTCATCCGCCTTCATGCGGACCTGTTGCCGGCTGTCGGCTTCCAGCAGGTACGTCACGTTCAGGTGGAGATGGGACGGGACATACACACCTCTTTTTTCATGGCCGTCCACCGTCAGCACCTCCAGGGAAAAGATCTCCTCCGTGACAGGCCTGACCCTGTCGATCCCGCTCTCCTCCCTGACTTCCCTGACAGCCACCTGCAGCAGATCCTCACTGCCGTCTGCATGTCCCCCGAGCCAGGCCCAGGAGTTGTACAGGTTATGATATGCCATCAGGATCCGGGCCCGTGCCGGGTCCGTGACCCAGGCGGAAGCCGTCATGTGGGCCAGCAGATTATCCCGGAGAAAAATGTTGTCCACAGTCCTCAGCATCTGAAGGATCGTCTCCTTATCCCGCGCCTCCTGTTCATTGAAAGGCTGATATGCTTCGATCTGCCTGATCAGGTCTTCTCTCATTTTCCCGGCCTCTTTTCCCGGATCAGCTTCTCAAGCATCGCCTCGCAGCCCTCCCGGATCTGGCGGTATGCCGTCTCAAAATCCCCCGTGTACCAGGGATCATCGATATCCCCCGGACGGTCCGTCCAGTCCAGGATCCGGCTCACCTTGCCCTCCGGATCACTTTTAAGGATCCGCAGCATGTTCCGGATGTTGTATTCCTCCATCCCGACCAGATAATCATATTCCGCGTAATCGCTCCGCTCCATCCGCCTGGCCCTGTGTCCGCCGCAGGGAACATTGTATTTTGCCAGGATCCGCCTGGCAGGCGGATAGACCGGGTTGCCGGTCTCCTCATAGGAAGTCGCGGCCGAATCAATATAAAAGGCCCGCTCCAGGCCCTTTTTCTGTACCAGGTCCTTCATGATATACTCCGCGATTGGGGATCTGCAGATGTTGCCGTGACAGACGAATAAGATCTTTATCATGTTTTATTACCATCCTTCGCATCTTTCCTTAATCAAGAGAGCCCTGCGTCAGGGATATTTGTCAGTATATCACAGTTACCACTGTAAAATACACATTGCCTGCAGCGGCAGCGGAAAAAACTTTGATAATGAGTGAAACTCCTGCTTATCTGTGTTACAATCATCTGTGATGTTATTCATGTCACAAGGAGGTAGAAACATGAACATGAACATTCTTGTTACTGTCGTGGTTGTCCTTTATCTGCTGATCATGCTCTTCATCGGCTGGTACTCTTCAACCAAAATCACAAGCAACACGGATTTCGTGGTTGCCGGACGCAGGCTCGGCCCGCTGCTTATGGCCGGAACCCTGGCGGCTACTGAGATCGGCGGCGGAAGCTCCCTCGGTGTCGTGCAGAACGGCATGCAGAATCACGGACTAAGCGCTTCGTGGTACATCATCACGATGGGTATTGCGTTCGTTATCCTGAGCTTTCTGGCCCCGAAATTCCGCGGCGCTACAGTCAAAACGGTTCCGGAATATTTCCGCCGCCGCTATGGCAAGGCAAGCGGACTGATCACCGCCATCATCATGTTCCTGCCGCTGGTCGGTCTGACTGCCGGACAGTTCATCGCGTCCGCCGTCATCCTTTCAACCATGCTCGGCATAAGCTACAAAACGGCTGTCATCATTGTCGCCATCGTCGTTACGGTCTACTCGATCATGGGTGGTCTGTGGAGTGTCACGCTGACCGACTTCATCCAGGTCTTCCTGATCGTCATCGGCATGATCATTGCAGTTCCCTTCGCTCTCAAATACGCGGGCGGCTGGGGCAATGTCGTCGCGAACGTGCCGGAAGGAACCATGAGCATGTTCAAGGGCTACAGCATGTTTGACATTATCTCTCTTGTCATCATGTATGTCGCTACGTTCTCTGTCGGCCAGGAAGCGGTCTCCCGTTTCTATGCGGCAAAAGACGGCAGGGCAGCCAAGGGCGGCGCATGGATCGCGGCGGTCATCAATTTCGTGTATGCATTCATTCCGACGATTCTCGGCATCATCACGCTTGCCCTGATCAACATGGGCAAGTTCAACGCGGCTGATTTCGAAGCCGTTGGCGCCCGCTACGCGCTTCCGGTCCTTGCCATTGAAGTTATGCCGGCCATTATCTGCGGTCTCCTCTTCAGCGGCATCATTTCCGCTACGATGTCCAGCTCCGACTCCGACCTTCTCGGCGCGGGCTCCATTTTCGCGAACGACATCTACAAGAGGGTTTTCAAAACAGACGCTTCCGATGCGGAAGTCATGAAAGTGACCAAGATCACGATGTGCGTCGTCGGCATCGCTTCCATGCTGATCGCTCTCTTCAATACACAGAGCCTGATCACGATCCTGATGTTCTGCTTCACGCTTCGTGCGGCCGGCTCCTTCTTCCCGTATGTCCTCGGACATTACTGGGGGAAGGCTTCCACAGCAGGAACCATCGCTTCCCTGATCGCAGGTACGGTCGTTGTCGTCTATCTTGATAAGTTCTCGGGCGGCAACCTGTTCGGCATTCATTTCAGCCAGACCATTGTTCCGGGACTCGTTGCGGCTCTTATCTGCTTCCTGATCTTCTCGTTCATCTTCCCGTCGAAAAACAATTCGACGGAACTCGGCCCGGACGAAGATTGAGAATTTTATGAAAACTGAATAAAAGAAAAAAGGGCGTGTGAAAAAACGAAAGTTTTTCACACGTCCTTTTTGCGTCAGGGAAAACACTTCTGTTATTCCACTAAATACCCTTTACCGGATCAATTGAAAACAGGCCGTCACGGTTGCAGTAAAAGAAAATCCTTCTGACTCCCCGGATTTTAAAACGGGCTTCAGCGTTTCCCTCCGGATAAAGTTTCACCATCTGCATATCATCGGATGAAGCTGCCGCCATAAACGAAATATAATGCTTCTTCGTCATGCTGTGGTCAATCCGGACATAATACTCATCCTCAACACGCTCGATCAGGATCATATGCCGTTCATCTGCCGGTTCTGACTCGACAGGCATAAGCTGTATACCGTGGCAATGAATGGCCGCCTCACCCATACTGTGTATCACGTTCCCGCAGACCGGACAGACATAAAACTTCGACCGCAGCATATTTGAGGATACGTTCGCGTTATGAATGGTATTGCCGGAGATCAGTTCCGCAACCGAGATCCTGAATGCCTCCGCAATAGGTTCCAGCAGGGTAATATCCGGATATCCGCGGAAGCGTTCCCATTTGGAGATACATTTATCACTCACTCCCAGCTTTTCTGCCAGCTGAAACTGTGTCATTCTGTTCTTTTCCCGCAGCTCCTTTATAACTGTGCCTGTAACATACTGGTTCATATCTGTTCTCACCTCCATGAATGGATTGTAAAACAGTTTATCCGATGATGGTACCTACGCATAGTAGAGTAAGGGGATTAAAAGAAACGGAAGGATAACCGTCAGTGCGGGGGTTCGGGATTTCCGGGGCGCCCTCCTCCCGCCAGGTCAAATATCTGCTCATCGCTGAGGCTCCCGGGTACATCCGCGCCATCGCCTGCCGGGTTTTCCCTGAGTTTCCCGGACGTGTTCCCGTTCTTCGTATCTCCCGCCCGTTTCCTGTCCTCTATGACCTTTGTGATTCCCTTTGTTATTTTCTTTTTCATCCTTTATTTCTCCTTTCCACCCCACATACCGGCTACGACCTTCCCCGATTCGTCAACAGTATATCCGCAGACTTCGGAACAATACTCGCGGCCATACAGACATGGAACCTGCATCCGCCGTCCCGGCATCAATGAGCCGGCCGTCCTTCACGAGAAGGCACTGGCCGTCCTGCTTTACATCCTCAGAGCGCCACTTGCCGGCACCGCCTGCCTGATTATATCTTCCATACCTGTGTGAAGCCTCACAGCTGTCTTTCCACAAACTTTGCAAATGAACCGTTTTTTTCCATCAGCTCTTCATAAGTCCCTTCTTCGGTGATTTTCCCGTCTTCCAGAAAAAGGATCCTGCTGCACCCGCGAATGGTGGAAAGCCTGTGGGCAATGACGATCCGGGTACATGAAAGCTGATCCAATGCCTCGCAGACCTTTTTCTGAGTCAGGTTGTCCAGTGCGCTGGTCGCTTCATCAAGGATCAGGATATTCGGCTTTGGCGCGATCGCGCGTGCGATCAGAATCCTCTGGCGCTGACCGCCGGAAATGCCTCCCTGTCCTTCTGAGATCATCGTGTACATCCCCATGGGCATCCGGCGGACATCATCTGCAATGCCCGTCACTTCTGCCACGGCCCAGGCGTCCTCCATCGTCAGAGAGGGAACCGTGATCGCGATATTGGAATAGATGTCACCGGCAAAAAGCTTTCCGTCCTGCATGACTGTGCCGATCTTCCGGCGCAGCGACCGCGCGTCAATCTCCCGAAGGTCTTTTCCGTCATAATAAACGGATCCCATCTGCGGTGTTTCAAACCCCAGAAGGATGCGGACAAGTGTGGATTTCCCGCAGCCGGACTCTCCGACTATGGCAACATAATCTCCCGGATCGATCTTCAGGTTCAGTTCATCCAGTATTTTTCTGCCCTTCTCATGATATTGGAATGTAACATGGTTCAATGCAATGCTTCCGGTCAGGTTCTCAACAACTGTCCTGTTCTCTTCCTGCTCGGGGACCGCTTTCATGATGGGCATAACCAGCTCCAGGACAGGCCGGATGGCAGCTATGGCCTGTGCAATACCGGCGATCGCCAGGATGCCTGTGCTCATGGAACCATAAGCGGTGTTAAAGGCATAATACTCCGCTGCAGACACGCCGTTTCTGATGGAAACATAATAGATGGCAGCAGTCCCCGCCAGAGATACCGCCAGGTTCAGCACGCCGCCAACTTTCAGGAAAAGCGGCGGGTCGTAGGTCAGCTCTGCCACCTGCGTATAATACCCGGCCCATTTGGCGAAGGCTCTTTTCTCGGCGCCCGCCAGCCTGATCTTCTGTATGCCGCTGATAACCTGATAACTAAAGCCGTCTTCGATACTCACGGCGAGCATCCGACGTCTGGCAACACCGATCTGCAGGACCACCGTAAGTGTCGTGATGGTCAGATTGCATGCCACGATCAGCAGGGCGGGCAAAACCAGAGACTTCGCATAAACAGATATCTGCGCGACGTAGATCAGGGAAAAAACGGATGTAAACCCGGTTGAGTAGAAGATATCCACGATCTGGTCACAAAGGGAATTCATATTCCGGATCCGGTCACTGAGAGCGCCTGCTGTATAATCTCTGAAAAAAGAAACAGGCAGCGCGAGTACCCGCATCATGGTGGCTGCATACACATTCACCTTGAGTTTTGATCTGATCCGCGCTGTCAGGAGGGACTTGACAGTCTTAAATACCACCGCGCTCAAAGATGCGCACACCATGAAGATCCCGATGCCAAAGAGCATCTGCATGCTTCCGGTCTCCAGCACGTCAGAGAACAGCATTCTGTTCAGCCAGGGCATGATCATACCCAGCAGGATCACTGCCGCGGCTGCCAGAAGAAGGCTCATCCGGTCGGCAAAAGAAATCTGCTGCAGAATGTACTTCAACAGGCTTCCAAGGCCCATTTCCCCGGAAGGAAAAGGCTTATAGAACTGAATCGCATCCTGTGCGATCAGCGGTTCCGTCACTGCATTCACAGGGATCCGCTGATGGTTCCGATGATCCACAAAATAATAGTGCCGGATGCCCAGGGGCAGCAGAGCCACAATGCTCCCGTTATCCGTCCTTCTTCCAAGCATGGCGCCGAACGCATTCCTGTGCCAGCCCTTTTCCAGCTTTATGCTGCGCCGCATAATACCGTGAGGGCGCAGCTGGTATTCCAGCAATTCATTGATATCATCGATCGGTTCGGTGACCGGCAGCGGCTTTGCGTGATAGTACTTCAGGATGTCCCCGATGGCCTCCTGTGGGCTCATTTTCCAATCTCCCTTCCTCAGGCATTCATGACCAGTTCTTTGTATAAACCGTTCAATTCCATCAGGCTCTCATGTGTGCCGCGTTCCACAGCTTTTCCGTGATCCATGACGATGATCTCATCACAGTCCCGGATGGTGGACAGCCTGTGGGCCACAATAACGCGGGTGATTCCCCGGTCCCTGACTGCCTTTGTGATCTCGTACTCAGATCCGGAATCCAGTGCCGAGGTTGCCTCATCCATAATAAGAATGGACGGGTCCTTTACCAGAGCCCCGGCGATCCCGATCCGCTGTCTTTCCCCTCCGGAGAAGCCGCCCCCGCCTTCGAGGATCATGGACTGATACCCGCCTTCTTTTTTGAGGATATTCTCATGGATCCGGGCATCTCTTGCGGCAAGGATCATTTCGAAATCCTCAATGGTCCTGTCCCACAATTTGATGTTGTTTTCAACCGTGTCCTCAAACAGGGTAATATCCTGTTCCACCACGGCCAGAGAAGCTGTAAGTATCCGGCGGTCAATTTCGGTCAGAGGCTTCCCGTCCAGGAGTATCTCGCCGCTCCAGGGCTGATACAGCCCGCTAAGCAGCCGCGTCAGGGTGGATTTTCCGCAGCCGGTGCCTCCGACGAAAGCCACGCTTTTTCCCGGCTCTACTACCAGGTTGAAGTGTTCGATCAATGGCGCTTCCAGCGGAGAATATCCGAAGGTCACATCCCGCATCTCAATCCTGCCCCGCAGTTTTCCCTCTTTTACCGGGACGGCCCCGGCTTCTTCACCTGGAGCGGGCAGCATGATATCCTCGGGATACTTCATCACATCTTCGATCCGTTCCATCCGCGTGCGCAGCTGCTGCAGCTTTTGCTGGGATTCGATCAGCGACTGGGCGGGCCGAATGAAGGAAGCTAAAAGTCCCTGGAACGCAAGGAGCATGCCGGATGTAAAATCACCCCTGATAACCAGCCGGATCCCGGTCAGGAGAATGAGGGCATTCATCAGGGTGCTCAGAATCTCCGGCACCATACCGAAAACCTGGTTCAGCTTTTCATACCGGACGCTCTGCCTGTTGGCGGATGCCTGGTAGCCGGCCCACATTTCGAAATACCCGTTTTCCGCCCCGCTGGCCTTGATGTCCTCGATCATCGCGACTGCGGAGAGGGTAGTCGAATCCAGCTTAACCTGGTCGCGCATCATGACACGGGTCATATTG
>JAGCAV010000348.1 GCA_017652545.1 Lachnospiraceae bacterium | reverse complement strand
TTTCACAAAACAGTCGTATACTTTTTTCATAGCAATATATGATCTTCTTTCTGATGGGTCCGTTCAGGAGATACTTCCTGATCGTCAGTGAACGGCATTCCAGGCACTGAGCGCCTCCAGAGATGCCCTGCAGTTTTCCTCAGACATGCCGGGTGAAGCGCCGCCGCCTGCCGAAAGGATCAGGCCTGCCTTGCTTCCGTAAACATCCAGCTGCCTTGTCACTTCCGCCTTTACTTCTTCGGGCGTACCGTTCGTGAGGATATCGCGCGGCGCCACATTTCCAAGGATGCACACCTGATCTCCCAGCGCCTTTCTTGCTTCGCAGATGTCAGCCATGAACGAGAAATTGAAAATATTGACTCCCAGGTCGCGGATATACGGGAACGTTGTATAGTTGTTCCCGAAGTTGTCATTATGGAACATCTTGACCGGCACATCGAACGAATCAAAGATTTTCTTCAGATAGGGATGCGCCAGGCTCAGATAGTCTTCCTCATTCAGGAAACCGCAGATATCATCCAGGACAAGGATGCCTTCCACATCATCCCCGACAGCATCGATCTGCGCCCTGAGCCACCTGATACACAGCTGTGACGCCTTGGCAATGACCTGTTCCAGGGTTTCCGGATCCGCCTTGGCGGCAACACAGAATTCGGGCACCGTCATCAGAAAGCTGACGATGTTAAGCGGCCCGCGGGAGGCGACCATGCGGATCTTCTCATCGGTACCCTTCAGGCGCTGTGCCACACGCCGGTAATAATTCAGCGCCAGCGGCATGAACCCGTCGACCTCCGGATCAGGATCTTCAAGCTCGAGAAGGCTGTCGAGGTCATCCATGTCATCGATCAGATGCCGTATGCAGACAGGCTGGTAGCTGAAGAAATTGGCCTTGCAGCCGAACGCCACCGATTCCGATGCCATGCCGAACTCGACCCAGTAATCAGGCAGAAGGATCATTTCCGGAAAGTCCGCCTTGATCTTTTCATAGCATCCCATCCAGGTATCCAGGTCCGTATAGTAGTCCATTGTATTGACACCGCAGTACCCGGGCATCCACGGACTGTCCACGATCATGCCTGCAGGTATCTGATCAAGCGCTTCACACCTTGCGGCGGCCTTAATGATTTCCCATTGCTTATCCTTCATGTTTTTTTCCTTTTTGCAAATCAGGAAACGCCGACTGCGTCAGCGTTTCCTGATATCATTGACAGACCGCCCCACTGTGTGCGGTTCCAGTCCTGTTAACAGATCATTTGCGGCTGCCCCGGATGCCTTATGGGATCAGCAGCGGAGCCAGCAGCCCGAAATGACGGCTGTCATTATTCCTTGCCGATCATCTCATAAAGTGTTTTTCTCAGCTCTGTAAATCCGAGTGCCTCATAGGCAGCCTCTGAAGCCTCGCGGAAAGCGGCGATATCGATCTCTTCCGGCGGAATGATCGTCATGCCGGCTTCAGCCATCTTCGCCTCAAAATCAGCAGCCTGGTCGGCAACCTTCTGGGATGCGTTCGCAGCCGCAGCAGCACACTCGTCCACAATGATCTGCTGGTATTCTTCCGGAATGGTATCCCAGAATTTCTGTCCGACGATGATGCCGTTCATGAGCAGGATGTGGCCTGTCTGATCCATATATTTGAGGACTTCGTACAGGGCTGCCGGATAGGAAGCGGATGTCTGGCCTTCTGCGCCGTCGATGGTCTTGGTCTGTACTGCATTGTAGACCTCAGCCCAGCCGACTGTGGAGACCGGCGTAGCACCGAGTGATTCGATTGATTTGCTCCAGACATCAGCTCCGGGCGTACGGATCAGAACACCCTTCAGATCATCCGGAGAATAGATCGGCTTGTTGGTCAGGAAATGCCTGAAGCCGTCGCACCAACCAAAATTCAGGACGATGATCCCCTGCTCTGCAAGCTCATCTTCCCAGCCTCTGAACACATCGGTATCCATGAACTTGTTCATCTCATCAAGGCTGTCCGCAAAGTATGCCGCATTCAGAATACCCATTTCCTTGACATAGTTGCCCATACGTCCGCAGTCGGTGAGGACCGCAACGTTAACACCCTGAAGGGCCTGCTCGATCACGTCCTCATCGCTTCCGAGCGCTGCGGACGGATACACTTCGATCGTGACATGACCATCTGTCTTTTCCTTGACAGCGTCCGCCCACTCATAGAAACCTTCCACAAACGGAGATCCCTCACTCAGCTGTGTTGACATTTTAATCGTGTAGTTGTCATCCGCAAATGCAGCGACCGTCATTCCCAGCGTCATGGCTGCAGCCAGCAAAACAGCAATTCTTTTTTTCATGGCTTTTCCCTTTCTTGAACAAACTAACAAATGACCACATGCGACTACATACGCCCGATTAATTATGCTGAAAAAAGTCCGTCGATTTGAGCGTTTTTCCGTCAATGATTATACATCTGCCGCCCATCTGTGACAACCGGATTTCTGCAAAATAGACAATAGAAAGGTCAGATATTTTGATATCATTTACAAAATTAGACAAAAAGGACAGCGGAGCATTTCCATGTGTCCGCTGTCCCTGCAGGCTTATGCAGCTCTTCTGTTTTACTTTACTTCCCGGATCAGCCCGTCCACGGCTTCCTTCATCTCTTCCACTGTCTTCGCGGACTTGTCCTTTGTATCCGCGACGCTGTAATAGTAGAATTTGATCTTCGGCTCCGTGCCTGACGGTCTCATGGCAAACCACGTTCCCTCACCCAGGTCGAATCTGAGTACATTGGATGCCGGGATGTCTTCGTATCCGTTGATGTAATCCGTCGTCTTTTCAACCTTAAACTTCCCGAAGTGGTCCGGTTTCCCATCCCGGAACGCGTCCATGATCCTGCCGATCAGTGCGGCACCTTCGGCGCCTTCCCTGACCAGTGAGACCTGATCTTCACTGAAGTAACCGTATTTCCGGTACAGTTCCTCGATGGCATCCGTCAGCGTCATGCCTTTTTTCTTGTAATACGCGGCCATCTCCGCCACCAGCATGGCGCAGCACACACCGTCCTTGTCGCGTACCGCCTCACCGGGCGCGCATCCGATACTCTCCTCATATCCGAAGAAATAGCTGTATCCCTTGTCATACACATCGTGGATCTTGCCGCAGATATTCTTAAATCCGGTCAGCGCCTGGAACACTTCAATGCCATAGTCCCTGGCGATGGTCGCGCCCATGTCACCGGTCACGATGGACTTGATCAGGGCGGCCTTCCCATCCAGTTTTCCTGCTTCCTTCATGCCCTGGGCCATATATGCGATGAGCATGGCGCCGGTCTGGTTGCCGTTCATGAAATGATATCCGCCGTCCTCGCCCAGCACTTCAATGGCCATGCGGTCACTGTCCGGGTCAGTGGCGATCAGGACCTGCGCGCCGACTTCCTTTCCGAGTTTTTCCGCCAGTTCAAAGCCTTTCGGATCCTCCGGGTTGGGATAACCGACAGTGGTGAACTCCGGATCCGGCATCTCCTGTTCGGGGACAATATGGAAATTGGTATATCCCATTTCGGTCAGGACGGTGCGGACCGGAATGGCACCGGCTCCGTTGAGCGGGGTGTAGACCAGGCACACGCTTCTGTCCAGCTCCTCATCGGGATGCTGGCTCATTCCCTTCACATAGTCAAGGTATGCCCTGTCCATCTCGTCCCCGATCATGACAACGAGACCCTTTTCCTCCGCTTCATCCAGCGACAGCATCCTGAATGTGTCAAAGAAGTCAAGCTTCTGGATCTCAGCGAGCATTCCGTCAGAAACCTCGCCGGAAATCTGGGCTCCGTCGGACCAGTATACCTTGTAACCGTTGTATTCCTTCGGGTTATGGCTCGCGGTCATGTTCACGCCCGAAATACATCCGAGTTTTCTGATTGCGAAGGACAGTTCCGGTGTCGGCCTCATGGACGGAAACAGGTAGCATTTGATCCCGTTGCCTGCCATGATCGAGGCCACCAGTTCCGAAAACTCCTTTGAAAAGTAGCGGCAGTCATAAGCCACGGCCAGCCCTTTCATGGGATCTGCCCCGGATGCGAGAATGTAATTGGCAATTCCCTGGGTCGCCCGGCCTACCGTCAGCTTATTCATACGGTTGGTACCTGCCCCGCAGATGCCGCGAAGTCCCGCCGTTCCGAATACGATCTCCTGGTAGAAACGGTCATTGATCTCTGCTTCATCTCCGGCTACCGCTGCGAGCTCAGCGCGCAGAGAATCATCCGCTGGCAGTTTTTCCATCCACAATGCGTATCTTTCCTTGGCATTCATATTTGCACCCCTCCCATTTTTAACTGCACCATCAAGCTGCACCATTTCATCATATTGTACGCTTTTCGGAACAGATTGGCAATATGTTTTATGCAATTAGCCTAATGAAATACAAATGAAGCCACATATATGCTCTTTGATGCATATGGTAAACCGGCAGGATCTGTGATATAATGCGGAAACTGAAAGAGAAGAAATAAAAAAGCAAGATCAGTACAGGCAGAAAGGGCTGAAAATGGAAGAAATCAAAAACCCGTCTATCATACATGAAGCAGACTTCACGCATCGCATTCACACCGAAGTGGAGCCGTGGTGCGCGCAGACGCTGCACCGCGGAAGGATCACCAGCTTCGACGGAAAGCTCCTGCGCTATTATTATGCCATGAATCCGGACGCAGCCGGCACCATTGTTGTTGTTCACGGCTTCTGTGAATTCATCGGCAAATACAGGGAACTGCTCTACACCTTCTACCACGCCGGATACAATGTCTTTTTCTATGAACAGCGCGGTCACGGTGATTCCCAGCGTGAAACAAAGCATGATGGATTCATTTATGTGAAATCCTTCGATCAGTATATCGAAGACCTGAAATGGTTCATGGACAAGAAAGTTCTTCCCACTGTGGGGATGAAAAAAACAGCTGCTCAGCTTGAGCAGCATCCTCTGTTTCTTTTCGCCCACTCCATGGGCGGCGCTGTAGGCACCTATTTTCTGGAAGAGTATCCGGAATACTTTGATGCCGCCGTGCTTTCTTCTCCCATGCACCGCATGTTCACGGGAAACCTGAAGTCCTGGCAGGTCCGGCTGCTGACATCCGCCGCCAGCCTCCTGCGCATGGGCAAAAAACCGGCTCCCGGACAGGGCGGCTTTGACCCCAACGAAGCCTATGAGACAAGCTGCTCCCTCTCCCCTGCCCGGTTTGCCTATGTCCTTGAACAGCGGCGCACCCACCCGCAGTACCAGATGGGCGGCGCCACGTTCTCCTGGATCGGATCCGGCGTGCGGACAGGAGAGAAGATCCTCGAAAATGCCGGAAAGATCGACATTCCCGTACTGATCCTGCAGGCTGAGCATGACGATCTGGTCGACATCAAAGCCCACGAAGAATTCGCGGAAAAATCAGGGAATGTACGCATTGTCCGCTTTGACGGTGCCAAACACGAGATCATGAACGGCACCGACGAAATGGTGGACCGCTTTTATCAGGAGATCTTCTCCTTTTACAGGGAACAGGCAGGCCGCCTGTCATAGAACCGGGTGATGATCAGGCGGACTGCTGCGCGATCCTCCTGGCAACATATACCCCGCTGGCGGAAGCGTGTGACAGTGAATGTGTCACACCGCTTCCGTCTCCTATCATATACAGCCCCTGATGACAGGTCTCCAGGTTCTCATCCAGCTGGACTTCCATATTGTAGAATTTCACTTCAACGCCGTACAGCAGTGTGTCATCATTCGCTGTTCCCGGTGCGATCTTATCCAGCGCATAGATCATTTCCATGATGCCGTCCAGAATCCGCTTGGGCAGCACAAGGCTCAGGTCTCCCGGCGTAGCTGCCAGTGTCGGCGTCACAAGGCCTTCCTCGATTCTGCTCCTGTTGCTTCTCCTGCCTCTGACAAGATCGCCGAAACGCTGGACGATCACACCGCCCCCCAGCATATTGGACAGTCTCGCGATACTCTCTCCATAGGCATTTGAGTCCTTGAAAGGTTCGGAGAAATGCTTCGCCACCAGCAATGCGAAATTGGTATTTTCCGTCTTTTTACTGGCATCTTCAAAGCTGTGTCCGTTTACCGTCACGATCCCGTTCGTATTCTCATTGACCACGATCCCGTTCGGATTCATACAGAACGTGCGCACGTTGTCTTCATACTGGGATGTCCGGTACACGATCTTGCTCTCATAGAGCTCATCCGTCAGGTCGGAAAAGATGACTGCCGGCAGTTCAACACGCACTCCTATGTCGACCCGGTTGGACCGGGTGGGAATGTCCAGTTCCCTGCAGACGGTTTCCATCCACTTGCTGCCGCTGCGGCCGACAGAGACAACACAGTTCCGGCAGGTGAGGCTTTCGTTCTGCCCATAGATCAGTCTGTATCCGCCGCTTTGTTTCTCGATCCGCTCCACCGGTGTATTGAAGAAGAAATCAACCCTGTCCTTCAGCACATCATAAAGCTGTCCGAGGACGATATAATTGATATCCGTTCCCAGATGGCGCACAGATGCGTCAAGAAGCTTCAGCTTGTTCTGCATGCACAGCTTTTTGAACCTGGTGCCGGCAGTGGAGAACATTCTTGTCCCCTCTCCGCCATGGGACAGATTGATCTCATCCACATACCTCATCAGTTCAAGTGCTTTGCCCTTCCCAATGTATTCATAGAGCGTCCCGCCGAAATCATTGGTAATATTATACTTGCCGTCCGAGAAAGCGCCGGCGCCGCCGAAGCCGTTCATAATGGCGCAGGTCCTGCATTTAATGCATGTCTTTACCCTGTCTCCGTCAATGGGACAGTGACGTCTGGTCAGCGGATTGCCCGCCTCAAAAACACCGACCTTCAGATCCGGGGCACATTTAGCCAGTTCAAACGCGGAGAAGATCCCGCCCGGACCCGCTCCGATGATCAGCACATCATAATCTGTATTCATTTTCTCATGAAACTCCACTCTCAACACTCCAGACTTTACTCATGATGCTTCACTTTCATGAAGCTCCACTCCCAACACTCCAAACTCCACTCTCATTCCAGGTCTTCCCCGCCAAGGTACTCCCTCGCCTCATGCAGCCATGATATGGAGCCGAACAGAATGATCACATCCTCATCCCCCGCCTCTGCAAGCGCCTGTTCCAGCGCAGTCGGTACGCTTCCGGCACAGACCACATCGGGGTTGACCCTGCGGACCGCTTCAGCCAGGACAGCCGCATCGAGCGCCCTGGGATTATCCTTTGTCTGTACCGTATAGATCCGCTTCGCAAGCGGCGCCGTCAGGGCGATCTCCTCCGAATAATCTTTATCGGCAAAAACACCCATGATGTAGATCAGCCGTTTTCCGGGGAAATACGCCTCCAGCGTCTCCCGAAGACGCAGGGCTGCCTCCGGATTATGGGCTCCGTCCATGATGACCGTCGGTTTCTGCCGGACCGCTTCGAACCGGCCCTCCAGTCTGGCACCGGCAAAACCTTTCCGCACGATGCTTTCTGAAAGATCATATCCAAGGTCCCTGAGTTCGTCCACAGCCTCAAGCGCCAGGCAGGCATTCCGGACCTGCCATGTCCCGGCCATGCAGATCTTCATGTTTTCATGGTTCTTATAACGGAAGGACTGCTCTGCCAGCGACCTATTCAAGACTGTGATCTGCTGTTCATCCACAAAGCGGATCGGTACATTTCTTTCCCGGGCTTTCCGGCACAGCACCTGCCTGACACCTGCGCTCTGCCGGTCCGAGACGGCCGCGGATCCCGCCTTCAGGATCCCTGCCTTGACCTGCGCGATCTTCTCAACGGTATCTCCCAGGTATTCCGCATGGTCCAGGCTGATGGAGGAGAAAACCTCCAGGATGGTATTTTCCACGACATTGGTGGCATCCGTTTCCCCGCCCATACCGCATTCAAGCAGAACGATCTCACAGCCGCTTCTTTGAAAGTGCAGGAAAGCCATGGCAGTCTCCACTTCAAAGATCGTGGGGATCTCCTTTCCGGCTGCTTCCAGGCGTTCACATGCGGCTCTCAGGACATCCGAAAGCTCCGCGACCTGGTCTTTCGCAATATACTGTTCCTTTACACGGATCCTCTCTTCGTAGCAAAAAAGGGCCGGTGACAGATATCTCCCCACCCTGTATCCGGCGAGATTCAGGGTGTGTTCCAGATATGTCATCACCGAGCCTTTTCCATTGGTACCCGCAATGTGGATGAACTTCAGCTGCTTCTGCGGATCTCCCAGTTCACGGACCAGATCGTACATCCGCTCCAGGCCGAGACTTCCGCCTTTTTTCGAGATACCTTCCAGCCAGTTCCTGGCTTCATCGTATGTCATATGTCTCAAAGAATCGTCCCCACTGTCTTATCGAACCCTCCCCTGTCTCCCTGATGCACAATGTCTGTCACAGGGCTCTGATAGAGGATGCACACCAGCAGGCAGTACACGGGTGTGGAGCATGCGAACTGAAAGATCCTTGAGGGAATGATACCCTTTCCGTAAAGCGTGACCAGCGCGATCGTCGTCAGTCCGAGCTGGCAGATGACGGAAGTGATGACCACTGCCGCGCAGATCATCGCGTTTCTGCGCGCGCGGCTCCCCCTGATCAGACCGGTCATCAATGCCGGGATCACACCCCACATGGCCGCGGAAAGCGTGATCAGCGGCAGCCATCCGCCGCTTGGAGCGAGCATCAGGCCGATCACATCAGCCGCTGCACCGGCAATGAAGCCGGCGACCGGACCAAACCACATACCGGTCAGGATCGTGCTCACGCTGCCCAGAGACAGCCGGAACCAGCCGCCTACATTGATGGCAAGATATCTTGTCAGCACGATCGTCACTGCCATCATAAGGCCGAGCACAACGATCGTCCGTGTGTTCCACACGGTCTTAGGCCTGTTTTTAAGCATAATAATACCTCCGCAAAAAGTGAAACCATAAGCAACGACCAAAAAAACAGCCAGTAATAATACTTAGCTCCACTTTATGAGAGGCCTCATAAGGGGGTAGCAACGGGTGCGGAAAAAGCATCGCAAGCCTTGATCCTGTTGCACAAATTCTCAGGCTTTTCGGTTCAGGGCGACTCCCCAGCCACTGACAACTTAACGCGCAATTTCCTACTTCGCTATTATTCTGACCGATGCAGGGCACCGGAAAATGCCCTGCATCGTGGCTTCATGTTACCGCATACCAAACGGATATTCAAGATATTCCAGAAAAAATCATTCTTATCTTTTTGTTAACCGTTTGCCACCGCCGGTCTGCGCGCAGACTCCTCGCCGGATCAGAACAGTCCGCTGACCTTTCCGGTTACGGTATCCACATCTACCCTGCGGTAAGCCGGATTGGATCCGGTACCCGGCATCATGGAAATGGTTCCCGCCATCGGGCAGAGGAATTTTGCTCCGCCATATTCCAGGATGTCCCTGATGGGCAGGCGCCAGCCTGTGGGCACGCCCTTGACATTCGGGTCGTGGGACAGAGACAGGTGGGTCTTGACCATCATGGTGCAGTAATCCCTGTATTTCGGGTCGGCCTCAAAGCGTTCCGCTTTTTCAATGGCAAGCGG
This sequence comes from Lachnospiraceae bacterium, assembly GCA_017652545.1. Next base: position 1,307 of record JAGCAV010000348.1, on the reverse strand, counting down.
CGCCCAGTCCACACCGTCCGCGCCGTACACTTCCTTCGCGATCAGTTCCACACGCTGGCGAAGAGGTGTATCCAGGTCATACAGGTATCTGATCTCATCTGCCGGTTCCTCACAGGCATCCACAACAGCCTGAGCCAGTTCCACAGCGCCTTCACCGCCATATCTCCAGTGTTCGGCCAGCGCGACGCGGACACCCTGCTCTTCGCACAGTCTGCGGAGCAGTGCGATCTCTGCCTCGGTATCTGTCGCGAAGCGGTTGATGCACACGACCGGTTTGATACCGGACTTTTTCACGTTGTTGACATGATGGAACAGGTTGGCACAGCCCTTCTCCAGAAGTTCCAGATTTTCTTCGACATATTCCGCGGGCAGCGGACGTCCGGGACGGACTTCAGGTCCGCCGCCGTGCATCTTCAGTGCGCGGATGGTAGCCACAACGACTGATACATGCGGTTTCAGGCCGGACAGACGGCATTTCACGTTCCAGAATTTTTCAAATCCGATATCCGCCGCGAAACCGGACTCCGTCACATGGTAATCGAACAGCTTCAGTGCCAGGCGGTCGCCGATAATGGAGCTCTGGCCGATGGCAATGTTCGCGAACGGACCGGCATGGACCAGACAGGGCTGATGCTCTACCGTGTAGCACAGGGTCGGATTGATGGTATTCCGCATCCAGGCAGTCATAGCGCCGGCCACTTCCAGATCTTCGGCTGTGACAGGATTTCCGTCCTTATCGTAAGCCATGACGATCTTTCCGATGCGGTCGCGCAGGTCAGGCAGATCCTTCGCCACTGCGAGGATTGCCATCAGTTCGGAAGAAACAGCGATATTGGTGCGGGTCTTCATGGGATAACCGTCAAGTCTGCCGCCGCCAAGTCCGATCTCCATGTTGCGCAGGGCCTGACAGCAAAAGTCCATCACGAAGTTCCACTCGATCCGGTCCGGATCGATATTCAGCCGCTTGATGCCGATCTCTTTCAGTTTCTCGTCATCATAGTTGCGCTCATGCTGCATGCGGGCATTCAGGGCCACCATGCCGAGGTTGTGCGCATTCATGATATCGTTGATATCGCCGGTCAGGCCGAGTGAAAACTCGGTCATGGGGATCAGCAGGGCATTTCCGCCGCCTGCAGCCGTTCCCTTTACGTTCATGGTAGGACCGCCGGAGGGCTGACGCAGGCATCCGCCGACATTCTTGCCCAGCTTGCCGAGTCCTTCGATCAGGCCGAGAGAAACGGTGGATTTTCCTTCTCCCAGGGGTGTCGGGGTAATGGCCGTAACCTCGATGTATTTTCCGTCAGGCC
>JAGCAV010000347.1 GCA_017652545.1 Lachnospiraceae bacterium | reverse complement strand
TCATACCCCTTTTCATTTTTCACCCTTTTTTCACTTTTCCCCGCACGTCTTTATGTGGAAATCAGAATAAAAAAGGAGTACAATCCATACAGTCCGTTTATTATGATCAATCAGATGATTTCTGCCTCCGCTTGCTGTGCGGGGAGAAAGGAGTATATATGGATAACAAGGAAATAAAACTGAAACGGCTCACAAGTACAGACGGCACGCCCATCTCGGAGGGCGCCTACAATGTCACGATCGGACTGACGATCCTGTGGGGACTGCTGCTCAATATACTGACGGCGATCTTTCTGACGCCGTACATCATGCAGATCGATTACCGGATCATCCTGATCGGATACCTGGTGCTCAGTTTCGGCTGCATCGCCGTCGTTTTTAAATCCCATACGCCCGCGATCAGCTTCCTGGGTTTCACCGGACTGGCATTCGTCATGGGCGTCCTGCTGACATTTTTCCTGACGGCGTACAGTGCCTCCAGCATCTACTCGGCCTTCCTGACAACCGGGATCATTGTATTATCCATGATGATCCTGTCCATGTTCTTCCCGGCATTCTTCCTGAGCATCGGCAGAGTCCTGATCTTCGCGCTCATCGGTTCCATCGTGATCGAGCTGATCGGCGGCCTGCTTCTGCATCTGCCGCTCGGCATCATGGACTATGTGGTCGTCGTGATCTTTGCCGGCTATATCGGGTATGACTGGGCTAAGGCGCAGGCCTATCCGAAAACACTGGACAACGCGATCGACAGCGCAGCCGATATCTACGTAGATATCATCAACATCTTCATCCGGATCCTGAGCATCATCGGGAAAAAGGATAACTGAAAAAACCTGAAAATCAGAAAAAACAGGGTGTCAATCAGGGAAATGGTTCTCTGATTGACACCCTGTCTCTTTTATATCCGGAACGTCTCTTTCCTGTATGACTGTCAGACGGACAGATCTTTATATCGTATGACTGCCGTCCCCGGCATCCGGGACAGGAGATAATCCCTGACAAACGGCAGATCTTTCGGCTGCGCAAAGATGCCCGGGCCGCCGAACGGCCCACGCAGTTCAATGTGGTCAGGAAAGATCTCCATGGCCCTCGTCCGCTTATATTTGAAATACGCGCTTGTCCGCCCCGCTCCGGTCTTCAGATATGTGTCCGTCATTTCATACACCTGCGTGACCCCGCCCGGCAGGCCGTTAAGAATCAGGCAGATCAGGAGCGAGATGAGCATGAAGACAGCCACACAGACGATCACGATCCACATGCTCTCCCAGTCGTCCATCATAATACAGAACACGATGCTCATGACAAGTATGCACGCCGCAATGAAGGCACATATCTTCATGGTCATCTTATAGGCTTTGCGCTCATCTTCCTTCGAAGTCACGCACTTCCACCGGTAAACGTCCGGCCCAAACTGTGTGACATTCTCCGGGTATTCAACAAGGTATGGATTATACGCCATCATCACATCTCCCGGATGATGTCAACGGGAAATTCCCGCCGACACCCTCCAATCTCCCGGTCAGCCCGGAATCACATAGATCGTGTAATAACCTTCCGCGTCCTTTGTCCAGGTCTCCAGCTTTGACTCGCCGGGGAACAGACCGGCCATCTGCGGATACATCAAAGCCAGATTGCTGGGATAAACGGGACGCTCATTTCCGCCCGCGTCAACAAACTTGTAACCCGGTGTTTTCGCAAGCACCTTGCCGGAGCGGTCAAGGACAGGATAGTGCCCGGAGCCGGTATAGATGATGATCGAGCCCATCGCTCCCTGCGTGACAGTATCCGGATTGGACATGGTCCCGATGCTGCCGCCCTGCAGGACCAGTTTGCAGCTTGCGCTCTGAATGTAAATACCACTGCCGTAATGGGTGAAGTTCATGCTCGTATTCAGGTAGCCGGCGCAGATCCTGGGCGTACCGGTCACATACAGCTTTCCGCTGTCCGCCACGGCGATTCCGTTGTTGACGCTCCGGATCGTCCCGCCCTGCACAAAGCAGCTGGCGCTGTTGCCCACATAGATCCCGGAAGCCAGGCCTGTCCTGAACTCTGCGGTGTCGTTCACGATTGCGCCGCTCTTCAGATAGAACTTCGCATT
>JAGCAV010000346.1 GCA_017652545.1 Lachnospiraceae bacterium | reverse complement strand
CTTTGAACATGATGAAGCCTGTGTCCTGCAGCATGTATCTGCGATGACCGGAGACCTGGATGCGGTTGTGACCATCTCGGTTTATCTCCTGGACGAAGATGCCGAATCTCCCACAGATGGCACTTTGCTTGAGAGCGTCACGGGAACATTTCCCTATGCGGGGTACCATCGGCTGACACTGCCGGAGAAGCTGCTCTTTCCTGCGGGATCCTGTGTGGGCATCACCGTGCTGCAGAAGGTCCCCGGAGATAAGTATGCACTGGTGAATACCTTCGGCAACAGTAAAGAGGCCAATGCGCCCGGCTGGACCAGCTACTCCGTCGGCGTCATTAACCCCGGAGAGAGCTTTGTCAGCTTTGAAGACGGCAGATGGCTGGACTGGAGCGCCATCACTGACGGCATAGTACAGGAAGGAAACTGCGCGAGCCTGGCCTTCGACAACCTGCCCATCAAGGGATACGTCTATCCGCTGGATGGGATCCGGCAGGTTCATGAGCTGGATAGCTGGCTCCCGGTCGCCGGGGGAACAGCGGCTGCGTGCCGGCGGACTGCACGTCAAATAGGAACCAAGAAATGCACTTTTTACAAGGAGGAGTAACGTAACATGCCAATTGATATTCAATACTTATTGTTCCTGCAGGACCTGAGAAATGCGACCGGCGGAGTGTTCAACGAGTTTTTCAACTCCATGTCCAAGGTTGCCGTCGATCTCCTGCTCCTATTGCCATTTGTCATATTCTGGGGGGTCAGCAAAAAATGGGGTTACCGCTTTATCCTCACGATGTATATCACGGATCTGGTCAACGGCGTGATCAAGCTGACCGTGTGTGCTTACCGCCCGTGGATCCGCTCTGACCTCATAGAGCCTGCGGGAGATTCCAAAGTGGCGGCGACCGGCTATTCCTTCCCGAGCGGCCACACGATCTGTGCGACAACCGGGTACGGTACCGTGATTGCATGGCAGCACAAGAAGAGAAGATGGCTGGCCGTACTCTGCGGCATTGCGATTGCGCTGACCGGATTTTCGAGGAATTTCCTCGGAGTGCATACACCGCAGGATGTCATTGTCGGTTTTCTGGAATCCCTCGTGATCATTTTAATCATCGGCAAGGTGCAGTCCAAGATCAGCGGAAATGAAAAGCTTATCGATATTCTCACACTGGTGGGAATTGTGCTCACCATTGCGGCGCTTATTTACATTGTTTTCAAGCCCTATCCGATGGAGTATGTGGACGGTGTCCTGCTCGTGGACCCGCAAATAATGATGAAGGACTCTTTTGTCGCCTGCGGTGTGATGATCGGAATTCTTTGCGGCTCCTATGTCGAACGTCATTTTACGCACTATGAGATTCCGGTCGGATCTGCCAATCTCCCGATCCTGACCGTCATAGGCGGGGCCATCCTCTTTGCCTGGAGGACCTGGTTCGCGCCGGCGACGATTGTGGCTGCGCTGGGCATACACTGGGGTAATTTTATCGCGTATTTCCTTATGGGGCTCTTTGCCCTGGTCATCTGGCCGCAGGTCATAAAGAAGCTCGCGTGACTCACTGACTCAAAGAACAAGTCAAGTACTGTGATACAGGAAGAACAACGAATTTGCTATTGTTTGGAGGGGCATACGATGGAAATTGATGGTATTCGCATGCTGATTGGCTTAGTGATTGGCATAACTCTGCTGATTATGCTTGTACTGAAAACAAAGGTACCGACTTTCCTTGCCCTGATTATCAGCACGATTATGATTGGCATCATCGGAGGTATGCCGCTGACGCCAACAGACGTTGTGGATGCCGCAGGTGATGCCAGGGCAGGCGTCAGTATCATCAATTCCATCACAAGTGGTTTTGG
>JAGCAV010000031.1 GCA_017652545.1 Lachnospiraceae bacterium | reverse complement strand
ATGAGAACCACATGTCTCCGGACAATCATTTCCAGGACCTGAAACGCATCATATCCGCCGCAAACGGAAAAGCCAAACGGATCACTGTCATTATGCCGTTCCTCTATGAGGGACGTCAGCACAAGCGCTCCATGCGCGAATCCCTGGACTGCTCTCTTGCCCTGCAGGAGCTGGTGGAAATGGGCGTAAGCAACATCATTACCTTCGATGCGCATGACCCCCGCGTCGCGAACGCAATTCCGCTGCATGGCTTTGATTCTTTCATGCCGGGCTATCAGTTCCTTCAGACACTGATCAGCTCCGTTCCGGATCTTACCATTGACAGCGACCATATGATGGCGATCAGCCCTGACGAAGGCGCCATGGAAAGAGCGATCTACTTCGCCAATATCCTGGGCATCGGGATGGGCATGTTCTACAAGCGCCGCGACTATACACGGATCGTAAACGGCAAGAATCCGATCGTCGCCCATGAGTTCCTGGGTGAGCCGGTCGACGGCAAGGATGTGCTTGTCATCGACGACATGATCTCTTCCGGAGAGAGCATGCTGGATGTCGCCAAGCAGCTCAAGGAGCGCAATGCGCGCCGGGTGCTTGTCTGCACGACTTTCGGTCTTTTCACCGACGGGCTGGCCAAGTTCGATGATTACTACGAGAAGGGCTATATCTCAAAGGTCATCACCACAAACCTGACCTACCGCAGTCCCGAACTGTTCACGAGAGAATGGTATGCGGAAGCGGATATGACCCGCTATCTGGCGACCATCATAGACCACGTCAACCATGACGTCTCCATCAGCGATGTCCAGTCTCCCACCGAAAAGATCCGGATGCTGCTGGAAAAAGTTATCAAATGATCCCGATCAGGGCCGCCTGGTTTGTCTGGCGGCCTTTTTGAATCCTGTGTGAAAAAAAGAGCTGCGGATTGCACATGGTACAGTAATCCGTCACACAGATATGCTCTGGGCTGATCCCCGCACGCTCGAAATTAAGGCGGCAGGCCTGCCACAGATCCAGCTGGTACGCGCCGTTGTCGTTTTGCCGGAACAGATCGGCATGTGTCTGCTCCGGATAAGCCGATGCAAAACAGTCGATGACCTCCCTGCCGACCTCATAACAGTCTTTGCAGATCGACGGGCCGATCGCTGCCAGGATATCCCCCGGATCCGATCCGTAATGCTCCGCCATGGTCCTGACAAGATTGCCGGCGATATCCGCGACCGTTCCGCGCCAGCCCGAATGCGCGCAGCCGACCACCCGTCTGACAGGATCCGCCGCCAGCAGCGTCATGCAGTCCGCGCCATAGCAGGCCAGTGTCAGTCCGGGCACATCTGTCACCATACCGTCCACATCCACGTATGCCCGTTCCCGGTCATATCCTTTTCCCGCATCTTCAGCCGTAACGATCCTCACATTGCTCGTGTGGGTCTGAAAAGTCAATACCAGGCGCCTGGGATCGAACCCGACCGCCTCTCCGAGCCGCCGGTAGTTTTCCCGGACGTTTTCCTCCCTGTCCCCTCTGGTAAAGGAGAGGTTCATGGAACCGATCTCCCCCTCGCTCACGCCGCCCAGACGGGTGGAAAACCCATGGATCAGCCAGTCCTGTGCATCCAGCTGTGGAGCTGTCAGCCAGACCAGGCCATTCTTCCTGTGAGGGATCAGACGGTCCTTATCCTGTTCACGCTTCTTTCTTTTTGCGCTCACTCCGGGGAGCAGCTGCACTTTTTCATATTCACCCATGTTCAGCCTTTCACTCTATCTCCGCCTGATGGAATTCCGTTTCAGGGGAATATAGTCAAACGCATTGCGGATCAGTCCGATCCTTTCTCCGAGGATACCAACCACATCAAAACGGCACGGGCAGTTCTCGCCGAAGCCGTGCGTGATTCTGTAGTAATCGGCGCATCTGCAGATGACATACTGCTTTCTGTCATCGACAGCCTCAAAAGGCCCTCCGCGCTTCTTTGTCTT
>JAGCAV010000345.1 GCA_017652545.1 Lachnospiraceae bacterium | reverse complement strand
TGGGACTCGGTACGGGAGAAGTTGCCGACCTGGGAGGCCAGGATCTTGTAGTTGTCATACTGATCGATGACGTTTCTGAAGCCCTCTGCACGCTGTGCGGTCACGTCTGCGCCCGGTGTGCCGGTCAGCTCGACAATGTTGATCTCCTCATCCTCACCGAAGGTGTCCACGACAGCCTGGCCGACATTCTCACCTTCCATGATGTAGTCGCCCTGGATCAGGACATCATAGGGGCCATCCGCAAGACGGTCATACAGAACAACCTTGATGCCTGCATCTGCTGCTTCCTCAAGAACATTCTCATAGCCTTCCTGCTCACGGGGACCGATAACCAGATAATCCGGCTGCTGTGCGATCATATCTTCCAGATCGGAAATCTGCTGGGCGGTATCATCATTCGCATCGGCGAAGATCACATCATAGCCGGCCTCTTTCAGGGCACGGTTAATGTCATCCGTATTGGTGACACGCCAGTTGTTGTAGGCTGCATACTGGCTGTAACCGACCTTCAGGCCATCAGCCATTGCGGTGCCTGCGAATGCGCCGAGCGCCATTGCCGCGACGATAGCAACTGCCAACTGTTTTTTCATGGTTTTTTTCCTCCTTGTGAAAAAATGGTTTCCGTATGTCCTCACCTTGCGGTGCGGGGTTCAGTAAATCATGCGGCGCCTTTATGTCAGCCGCTTTTCTAATCCTCCAGTTCCGCGATCACGCAGACCTGGGAACTGTCCACTTCCACGATCCTGAGCGGCGCCGCGATCACGCGCACGACCTTCCCGGGGTTCTCATAGAGCGGTCTTAAATCCATATCCTCAATGCCGGTCACAAAGTGCTCCGAATGGCAGCCGAGAAGCATCTGGTGGGCTGCCGGGGACAGATCGTTCGCAGGTGATCCGATGGAAAGGAAGTCAAAACCGACTGTCCTCAGGTTCGGGAAGCTGTTAACCAGATATGCAGCCGCTTCGGGTGTCAGGTACGGACCGTGCTGCTGATATACTTCCGGCTCTTTTTCCCGGACAAAGGCAAAGCCGGTCTTGATCAGCAGCAGCTGCGCCTCGCTGATCTCCTTCTCAAAAGGCTGCAGATCTTCAGGCGTGACCCCCTCATCCGGCTTTTTCGGCACATCGATCACGGCCACCTGGTCGAACCAGAAATAATCCAGAGGAAGTTCCGTGATTTTCACGCCGTTCGGATTAAAATGCCACGGGGCATCGTAGTGGGTTCCGCAGTGGTTGGGCAGTTTTGAACAGAACGTATTGCACAGGCTGTCGCCCTCGATCTTTGTGCATTGTGTAACCTCGATGGTGGGTTCCCCCGGCCAGACAAGATCTTCAGGATTTAAAATATATGACAGATACGTTTTCATAAACCGGCTTCCTCCTGCTGTCCTCAGACAGGCAAATCTGTAAGCTGTATAACAAGTTATTTAATATTTTATCTTCCCTGTTTCATTGTGTCAATTAGTTAATTTGTAAGATTCTATCAGTCACATTTGTAGCATGATTCACAAAAGGCTGCCGGGGGAATAAATTCTCCCTGCAGCCTTTGTTTTCATCCGTCCGAATATATCAAAATACCTGACTTATTCAGGTTTTTTGATGTTTTTCTCCTCTCATTCAGCCACTCATCTGTCTCCCAACGGGCAATTGGAAACCGCAATTCGCATTATAATATTTCTGCATTTTATCTTCCACACTTTTCTGTTTTTGTCTTTCAGAAAATACGGTTTTTTATATCACATTTATTGCATGATTTATTCTATGATTTATTGTATGTTTCAAAAAAGGCCGCCAGGGATTCATTCCCTGACGGCCTTGGTTTCTCATCTGTCTGAGCAGGTCAGAACGATCATCGTCTGACCCCGATCTTCAGAACTTCAATTATTCAGGCTTACGGCATCAGCCAAGCTTTCTCATCTCAACACCGGAGATGCGCTCATAATACTTCAGGATCGCACTGTGGTCATCACTGCCTGCACCGTTGTTGTGCAGCCACTGCATCATTTCCTGAACAGCGCTGGTCAGGATCATCGGTGTGCCTACACCGTGGCCGGTATCCAGAGCATTGTTCAGATCCTTGATGTGAAGGTCGATACGGAAGCCG
>JAGCAV010000344.1 GCA_017652545.1 Lachnospiraceae bacterium | reverse complement strand
GCTATGATGTGATCTTCGCCGATGCGAATGATGATACCGCCCAGCAGATTTCCGATCTGGAAGATATGATCGCACAGCAGCCGGATTATCTGGTTATCGGTCCCCGTGAGCAGGAAGGTTATGAGAATGTTCTTGAGGAAGCAGCAGATGCGGGCATCAAGGTTGTTCTGTATGACCGTCTTGCGGATGGCCCCTATGATGTCCTGATCCAGGGCGACTACATCATGGAAGGTGAGAACGTCGGCCAGGCTGTCGTGGACACCTTCGGTGAGGATGAGGAGATCAACATTGTCGAGCTGACCGGTACACCGGGCGCAGACGTGACCGCACAGCGTGCAGAGGGCTTCAGAAACGTCATCGATCAGTATGACAACTACAAGATCCTGGCCTCCCAGGTCGGCAACTTCTCCCGTACCGAGTCCCAGACCGCTATGGAGAACCTGATCCAGTCCTACGGCGATGAGATCGATGTTGTCTATGCACACTCCGATGACAACGGCATCGGCGCCATCAACGCCATCAAAGCTGCGGGCCTGACCCCGGGCGAGGACATCAAGGTGTTCGGTGTTGACGGAACGACAGACGGCCTGCAGGCGATCATTGACGGTGAGATGACTGCCACTTATCTTTGCAACCCGTTCTACGGCGATGCGATCGTTGAGCTGATCGAGAAGCTTGAAGCAGGCGAGACCTTCGATGAGAGAGTCGTGCTGCAGGGCAAGCTGTACAACATTGACAATGCACAGGAGTCCCTGGATGCCGGTGAAGGCTTCTGATCAAGGAAGAGGCTCAGCCAATCAAAGAAAGCATCCAATGAACCAGTGTTTCTCAAAACCGTCCGGTCAGCCTGAAGCTGACCGGAAATAAGCAGGTAAAAGGGGGGAGGAGCGCATAAGCTCTTCCCCTTTTGCAATACCAGGCCAAGTGATTACCAGCAGGAATTGACTGGATACAGTAAGGAAAAGCCATATGGATAATAACCTTCTTCTTGAAATGAAACAGATCGACAAGCAGTTCACGGGCGTACACGCGCTGGACCATGTCGATTTTTCCGTGAGAAAGGGAGAGATACACGCTCTGATGGGAGAGAACGGAGCCGGAAAGTCCACGCTGATCAAGGTGCTGACCGGTCTGTACGGAAAAGATTCGGGGCAGATCATTTTTGACGGCGAGGAGCGGCATTTCCACGATCCGCAGGATTCCCAGCGTGCCGGTATCAGCACGATCTATCAGGAGATCAACCTCATCCCGCACCTTTCTGTAGCGGAAAATATCTTTATCGGTAGAGAACCGAGGAACAGGTTCGGAATTGACTGGAGGGCTGTCAGGACCCAGGCCAGGCAGCTGCTGCTGGATAACGGCATTGACATTGACGTGACACAGGATCTGGCTTCCTTCAGTACAGCGATCCAGCAGATGGTTGCCATTACCCGCGCCATCTCTCAGAACGCGAAGCTGCTGATCATGGATGAACCCACGTCATCCCTGGCGGAAGACGAGATACAGGTGATGTTCAGCAAGATGAGGGAACTGGTGGCAAAGGGCATGTCCATCATCTTCATCAGCCATAAACTGGACGAGGTCTTCACGATCTGTGACCGGACCACGATCCTTAAGGACGGAAAACTGGTCGGCAGTTACGATATGGACAAGATCACCAAGCTGGAGATGGTATCCAGAATGATCGGCCGGGATGCCAGCAATGTCCTGGAACGTTCGGTGGGCGAATATGAAGAAAAACCCGGCATGGTTCCGCTGGTCCATACGAAAAACATTGATAACCGTGTGAAACTGCATGGGATCTCCATTGATATCCGGCCGGGAGAGATCGTCGGGATCGCCGGCCTGCTCGGCGCCGGGAAGACAGAATTCGCAAAGGTTATCTTCGGATGTGACAACACCTATACGGGTGAGTATGAGGTGGAGGGAAAACCGATCCGGTTAAAGACACCCAAGGGAGCGATCGATATCGGCTTTGCCTACTGCTCCGAGGACCGGAAGGTGGAAGGCATCTTCCCGCACATGTCCGTGAAGGAGAATATGACGATCACTGCCCTGCCGCGGATCTCAAGATTCGGCGTTGTGAACCGGAAGAAGCAGAAAGAGATCGTGGACCAATATATTGAATCGATCAGAATCAAGACACCCAGTCCGGATCAGCTGATCTGCAACCTGTCCGGCGGAAACCAGCAGAAGGTGCTGCTGGGACGCTGGCTGTCCATGGATCCGAAGCTGATCATCCTGGATGAACCGACCAGAGGTATCGATGTAGGCGCGAAGTCGGAGATCGAAGCACTGATCAAACAGTTCTCCGAAAACGGGATCAGCGTGCTGTATATCTCTTCGGAACTGGAAGAACTGATCCGTAACTGCTACCGTGTCGTGGTCATCCGGGACGGAAGAAATTCAGCTGAACTGCTCAGCGAAGAGATCACGGAAGCGAATATCATGAAGCATATCGCGAAGAACGCGAAGGAAACGGAGGCGGAAAATGGCTGAGGCGAAAACAAGATCCCAATCCTCCGGGTACGTATCAATGAGCACCTGAAAAAGTTCGGCGCGGTCTATGCGTTCCTGCTTCTGGTCATCATCAATGCGATATCCAACAAGAACTTCCTGGCAATCAATACCCTGTGGAACCTGCTGATCCAGGCATTTCCCATCATCATTACCTCTCTGGGCATGCTCTTTGTCATTTCCAGCGGCGGCATCGATGTATCGGTGGGTTCTGTTATGGCTGTGGCCGGTGCCATGAATGCCGTCATCATGAACGGAATCTATCCCGCGTTTCCGAAGAGCATTGCGCTGGGCATTTTCATGGCCCTGCTTGTCGCGCTCCTGTTCGGTTTCTTCAACGGGTTCATGATCTCGGTCTTTAAGATGCAGCCGATCATCGTCACACTGACGACTTATATCATTGCGCGCGGCCTGGCGCAGTTGATCGCAAACGGAAAGATCCTTTCCTTCTCCAACACGCCTTTCAATGCCGTGGGCATCATGAGGCTCCCGGGCAACGTTCCGATCCAGTTTGTGATCGAAATCGTGTTTATTCTGATCGCTGCCTTTATCCTCAAGCGTACGGTCTTCGGCTACCAGGTGCAGGCCATCGGTGAAAACCCGCAGGCTGCCAGACTGTGCGGTATCCGCACGACCCAGGTGCAGATCATGGTCTATATGATCAGCGCTTTCATCGCAGCCATCGCCGGACTTCTGGTCTCCTCCAGAACCAGCGCAGCCGATCCGACAAACCTCGGTGCCCTGGCGGAGATGGATGCCATCGCCTCCGTGGCCATCGGCGGCACTTCCATGTCGGGCGGCAAGAGCCGGATCCTGACGACTATCATCAGTGCCCTGATCATCCAGCTGATCACGATCACCATCAACATGAATAACATCCACTATGCCTATGCCCGTGTCATGAAGGGCCTGATCATCATCATAGCGGTGTATATTCAGCAGGATAAAAAACGGTAAGGGAGGGCAGATGAAATGGAAAAAATCAAGAAATTTGTTTCTAAACAGAGTGCCCTTACCGCACTGATCGCGATCTTCATCATTGCGGCGATACGTTATCCGATCTTCCATACATGGACCAATATCTACAATCTGCTGCGGCAGAATTCCATGATCGGCCTGATCGCCGTGGCCATGACCATGGTCGTCCTGACAGGCGGTATCGACCTGTCCGTCGGCGCGATCTGTTCCATGATCTCCGTCATCGCCGCTTACCTGAGCTTCACGGAGAATCCGCTCATCATCCTGCTGCTTCCGCTGCTGATCGGAACCTTTTTCGGCTTCCTGAACGGATTCATCATCTCAAAGATGGGTGTTGCGCCGATCATTTCTTCCCTGGGCATCCAGCTGATCGCGAGAGGCATCTCGCTGGTCATGACCAGCGGCGAGACCATGCATATTCAGGGTACGCCCAAGGAGTGGATCCCGAAGATCGCTAAGTTTGCGGTGGGTCCCTTCCCGCTGATCTTCCTGATCTTTCTGATCTTCGCACTGATCTTTATCTATATCCTCAGATACAGGAAGTTCGGCCGCCAGATTTACGCCGTTGGCGGAAACGAGGATGCCGCAAAGATGATGGGTATCCGTGTGGACCGGATCAAGATCGCGGTGTACACGATCTCCGGTTTTGCCTCGGCGCTTGCAGGACTGATCCTGGTGTCCAGGGCAGGTACGGGACAGCCTGTTGCCTGTAACGGCTGGGAGATGGACGCGATCGCTTCTGTGGCGATCGGCGGTACCTCGCTTGCCGGCGGTTCCGGCCAGATCGCGACGACCATCTACGGTGTGTTTATCCTTGCCATCATCGGCAATATGATCAACCTCCAGGGCAATATCAATTCCTGGTGGCAGCAGATCATCACGGGCCTGCTCCTGATCATAGTCCTGATGCTGCAGGTCATTCCGTCCTGGAGAAAGAGAAAGGCATGATTAGCGGCAGCGTCACGTATGATGCCGCCACGGTCAGAAAAATGGAAAAGGTCCGATTTCGGACATTCAATTTCCTGACTTCGGCAGCCAGGATCCTGTGCGGTGTTGTCATGGTCGTTAGCGGCTGTTTCATCGGCGGCGGAACCGGGACATTGCTGGTGGCTTTCGGCTGTTTCATGACAGTGTCGAATGACATAACGGGCCGCTGGCGGGCTGATCAGACCGCGAAGACCCTGCAGGGCAGCAGCATCACGGTCCGGTATGAGTTCTATGAAGACAGCTTTTTATACATAACGGACAAACCGATCCGCTGTGCATATGAGGATCTGATTATGCTGATGGAGGAGTCACAGTATTACTATC
>JAGCAV010000343.1 GCA_017652545.1 Lachnospiraceae bacterium | reverse complement strand
TAGCAACCAGAATATCGCTCAGACCGTATTTCTCAGCGATCTCACCGACTGTTCCGTCTTCATACAGTTCCTGGATGGCCGCATTCACCATCTCGGTCACGTCGGAGCCCTTGCGGAAAGCAATACCGTATTCCTGTTCTCCGAAGTTGTTGTCCAGATTGACGACCATGTCAGCATAGTCAGTGCCTTCACCGACCATAGCCAGTGCGCAGACGCTGTCAACGACCGCCAGATCAGCAGTGCCGGCCTTGACTTCCATCAGGGCTTTTGCCATGGAGTCGACTGCCACATAATTGCTGTCCTTGAAGTACTCTTCAGCAGAAACTTCAACGGTCTCATCGTCTTCGATGCTGCCGATGATCTTGCCTTCACCGGTAGAACCCTGCTCCGCAACGACGGTCAGGCCGGAAACGTCAGCCATGATCTCTTCTTCACGGTCTGCCTTCACAACGATGGCCTGGGTGTTGAGCAGATAAGGATCGGTAATGCTCATGTTTTCCTTGCGCTCTTCGGTGATGCACATGCCGTTCCAGATGCAGTCAATGTTCTTGGAATTCAGCTCGATCTCCTTGGAATCCCAGTTGATCTCCTCAAATACCGGCTCCACGCCGAGCTTCTCACAGACCGCTTTTGTCAGCTCTGTATCGAAGCCGATCAGTTCATTATCTTCTTCATAGTTCATGGGTGCGAACATGGTGATGCCTACGATCATCTCACCTTTGTCCTCAATATAAGCCCAGTCAGAATCTTCTGCCATAAAAGCGGTGCTCATCATCAGTGCCATTCCCGCACAGGCTGCCATTAAAACGAAAGACTTCTTCATGTGTTCCTCCTTGTTTCTTCAAGAATTCCGGTTTATTTCTGTGTCACACTTTAGCGTATTAACACGACACCGTGCTATTATAGCAAATAGGTATGAAAGGCGCAACCCCCAAAATCTTGATCAGATCTTTACGCGGCCATGCTCGGTATACGGGTTGCTTCCGTATCCGTAAACGCCGGGACCCCAGCCGGCCCAGTTTCCTTCCACGTCAAAATAGCCTGCCCCGACCAGGTAGGTCCAGCCATGGGTCGTCATGCCGCCCCCTGCAGCCGGGCACAGTCCGTAGACCACATACGCGTCGTACCCGATCGCCTTGGCCAGTGCAGCAAAGGCGCAGGCAAAATCGTAACAGTTGCCGCGCCGGTTCCTGAGCATATTCAAAGCCCTGGATCTGGCCGTGCCCGGACTGAAGGTCTCATATGTCCTGAGATATCCGAAGCTGCTCTTACTGCTCATAAAATTCCAGACCGCGCGGAGTTTTCCGCTCTTTCCGGACGCGGAACCGGCAACCGAAGCGACGATCTGTGCGCTTGTTATCTCAAGGCTGCCGCCCATGATCTTTCGCAGGTGCTCTTTTGTTGCCGTCACATAGCCGTATTTTCCGATCTGAAGGCCGTCGACCTTTCCTTTTTCCTTGATGACGCCCCGGGCCTGGCAGTAGTACAGCCTGTGCCCGAGCTGATGCCAGCCCTTATTCAGTCTTCCGTCTTTTTCGACAAACAGCCGCCGCTCTTTTTCTTCTTCCCTGACGACTTTCCCCGCGCGGGATGTGAGGGGTTTTCCGTTCACCAGATAGTAGTATCTGTCTTTGATCTTTGTGATCCCTTCCAGTCTCTTTTTCTTCGCCTGTTTCAGCGAGGAAGCTTTCTGCACCGTCTGCGCGTATGCCCTTACCGGTATGGCAGAAGAACTCATGCAAAGCAGTATCAGAAGCAGCAGCGCCATCCGCAGGATCCGGCCTCCCCTGCCGCCTCTTATCATTCCGCGCTCACGCATTCCATTCTCCTCCTTATGCTTTTTCCAATGCTTTTGTCCGGACAGAATGCTCCGCCATCACAGATTCCCGGATATGACAGGATCGTCCGTAGAAACACTAATCTTTTATCCCTTTTCTGTCAAGTTTGCGAACTGCGGATTGACAAATACCGACAGTCTCCATAGACTGATAGGGAATTTACCGATGCAGTGTTGTAAAGTGGAGGTGCTGTTTTGAACAAGACAGTTCTGGTCCGAAATCTGGTCCTGGGAGGCAAACGTCCCGCCATCTGTGTGCCTGTCGTTGCGGAAGATCCGGCAGCGCTCGACGCTTCCCTTTCTTTGCTGAAAACCGCCCCTTTTGATCTGGCCGAGTTCAGGGCCGATCATCTGGCAGGCCTGTACGCAGACGGAAGCCTGGCGGAGGATTACGCCGCCCTGCTGGACCGCGCCCTGCAAAAACTCCGTACCACCCTGGGCGACAGGCCGCTCCTGTTCACAGTCAGAACTGTGCCGGAAGGCGGGAAGGCGGATCTGTCTTATCCGGATTATGAGCGCCTGCTCCTGCAGGCGGCTGCGTCAGGCCTGGTCGACCTGATCGATCTGGAGCTGTTCACGGCAGATGAACAGGCAGCATGGCTGACCGAAAAACTTCATCGTCTCGGCATAAAGGTCGTCGGATCTTCCCACGAATTTACACATACGCCGCCCCGTGAGGAGATGCTTGGCAGGCTGCTCCGCATGCAGGATGCCGGCATGGACATTACAAAGCTGGCCGTCATGCCCGTATGCCGGCAGGATGTGATCCGCCTTCTCTCCGTTGCCTGTGAGATGGCTGATGAAAAAGCGGACCGTCCCTTTGTGGCCATATCCATGGGCCCGATGGGAAACATCAGCAGGATCTCCGGCTCCCTGACCGGAAGCGCTTTCACCTTTGCCAGCGCCGGAAGATCATCCGCTCCGGGACAGATCCCGGCAGATGAGATGCGGCAGATCCTTTCGGCACTCACATCACCATGATGCACATAATGCACATCACCATGATCTATACGAAGCACTCAAATTCAGTCCGCCTGCTTCGGAGAAAGGAACCATATGGCATATCAGATCACCGGAACCACCCGCCTGGGAGGGCTTCTCGGTTCACCGGTCGCCCACAGCAAATCCCCGCTGATGCACAATGAAAGCTTCCGGCTTCTTGGCCTGGACTTTGTCTATCTGTGTTTTGATATGGGACCCGAAAAGCTGGAGCGGACCGTTCAGGCACTCCGGGACATGAATACATACGGCTTTAACCTGACCATGCCGCTGAAGACGGCGGTCATTCCGTATCTGGATGCGCTTTCAGAGGAAGCCGCCCTGATCGGGGCTGTCAACACCGTCAAAAACGACAGCGGCCGTCTGATCGGCTACAACACAGACGGCATGGGATTTATGGCTTCCGTACGGGACCAGGGCATGGATGTTTCCGGCAGGACCGTGACCCTGCTCGGAGCGGGCGGAGCCGCGAGCGCGATCAGCGTGCAGGCCGCCCTTGACGGCGCAGCCGTCCTTCATCTGGTATCCCGCCGGGGACGCTCCTGGGAAAAGGCCGAAAGTCTGGTCCGAAGCATCAGCGAAAGCACGGCATGCCGGGCAGACCTTACGGACCTGGCGGATGAAGCTGCCCTCGCCGCATGCCTGGCAGAAAGCGGCCTGCTGATCAATGCCACCAGCGTAGGCATGGCCCCTAACACGCAGGCGAGCCCCATCAGGGACCCGTCCATGCTCCCGCCCGGACTGCTGGTCGGGGACGTGATCTACCATCCGGAGCGCACACTGCTCCTTAAGCAGGCTGCCGAAAGGGGCTGCCGGACCTTCAACGGGATGGATATGCTGCTCTATCAGGGGGCGGCGGGCTTTAAGATCTGGACCGGGCAGGAGATGCCGGTGGAACGGATACGGGCGTTATATTTCTCCGAAAAGAGTGCGCCGTAAACAGAAAAGAACACACCATAATCGAGTAGGAGGGGGTGATTAGCCCCCGTCCTCTCACACCACCGTGCGTACCGTTCGGTACACGGCGGTTTCAATAGTTGACGTGCACTGACTGGTACGCGATGGCTAAATCATAAAAGCCTGACCGTATCAGTCTTTCTTTTGACAAGGCCCAGTTGACCGCTTTGTTCCCACTTAGGAACCAGTACCCTTTCCGACTGTAGGCTATAGTAGCCGCGTAATGCTCCGCCACTCCAAGGCCTACAAGTTTCCGCATTCGTGTCTTTGGCAGTTTCCACTGCTTCCAGATACACATGCGGATTCTTCGGTACAGCCATCCGTTCAGGTCATCGATCGGGTTCTTCATGCTCGCTATTCCGTAGTAGTTCATCCACCCTCTGACATACACCTTGATCTTCTCAAGGCTCGGTCTGATGCTCTGGCAGCGTTTACGGGAAGAGTATTCGCGCAGATGATCTTTGAACTTCTTCATCGACTTTGGATGAACGCGGACTAAAATCCCTCCGCCATTCTTCCCCAACGCAAAGCCGAGAAACTTAAAATTTCGGATCGCAAACACGCTG
>JAGCAV010000342.1 GCA_017652545.1 Lachnospiraceae bacterium | reverse complement strand
GCTCCTCAAACACTTTCCCACCCAGGAATGACTTCAGCTTTTCCAGATGATCCTGCAGCCGGGCATGCCATGTCTCTTTCTCACAGTTCACACAGTTTTTGGTGTACAGGACGACATCGCCGTAAAAAGTCAGGATCGCCAGTAGCTCCCAGGGAATGCCTGCCAGGCACACGACTTTACGTTTCAGCAGCTCTTCTTCCCTGTCACAGGCAATCACAACAGCTTCTCCCGGATGAGTCTCATCCGTCAGTATTCTCCGCATCTGTGCAGAGGGAATAAAGCAGCGCGAAGGGCAGGCGGAGACACACAGGCCGCAGTCTGTACAGCGGTACCACTTCAGTTCCCCTGTCAGTTCCCGGGTCAGTATTTTTTCGGGACATGCCTCCTCACAGACGGTACAGGTATATTTGTTCTGTTTCCGGTTCAGACAGGTGTCCGGAAGCAGAACCGGCCTGGAGGAGGGGCTTCCCCCGGACATGATCATTTTACCGATAATTCCCATCGTCTCACCTCGAAAGAAGACCTTACTCCCTGCGGCAGGTAAAAGAAAAGCCCGGCAGGCTCATTTTTGCGCCTGCCGGTTCTGTCGGTCTTACAATGAACAGGTCATTGAAATGCTTCCCTGCCTTATGCCTTGGTGATCTGGCACAGGCCCTCCTTGAAGGAGGGGAACCCGGAGATCGGGTCAAAGTCTCTTGCGTGCAGCAGGTTGACATTGGCTTCTGCCCAGCCATGGAACATATCCATGCAGCCGGGGCGGATCATGACTGTCACTTCCGCTTTGGCTTTGATCTCCCTGCCTTCGGGTGAGCTGATGACAACCTCATCACCTTCCACGATACCGCGCTCCTCCGCGTCGATCGGATTGATGCGGACAATGGGGTCCGGAGACAGATTGCGCATCCAGGGCACATTGCGCAGCTTGGAGTGGCAGTACATCGGCATACGGCTTCCGGTGTTCAGTATGATCGGATACTCCTCCATCAGTTCCGGTGTCGTGACCGGCCCGTAAGTGGGTTCCTCATAGATGGGCAGCGGATCCATGCCGTGCTCACGAAGGATCTCGGAGGTAAACTCGACCTTGCCGGTGGGAGAACTGAAGCCGGGCTGGCCGTCTTCACGCAGGAGTCCCAGTTCATACTTTTTGTCATGATGCTCGCCGCGGAGCGGGATCTCCACACAGCCGGGCATGGCAGCCTTCAGATCCTCATAGGTGACCGGTGTGTCGACATCAAGATATTTAAGAGACTCTTTGATGCAGTTGACCTCACTCTCGGGTCCGCCGCCGAAGAAGTCTTCTTCAAAGCCGAGCGCGGTGCCGATGTCGCAGCAGATGCGGTAGTCGGAACGGGCTTCGCCGAGCGGCTCGATGATCGGCTCGCGCAGGAACAGCTTGCGGCCGAAAACCGTGATCGGGCAGCTGCGCTCAAAGCTCATGGCCGCCGGAAGGACCATGTCGAAATAGTCATGGGACTGCGGTTTGATATAGAAGTCTGCGGTCACGCAGAAATCCATATTTTTGAAAGCTTCCTGATATTCAGGCGTTCCGGGCCACATCATCAGGTTGGTACCGAAGCAGACAGCCGCGCGGATATCGCCGTTCTTTACATACTCCGGAATGAAGTTCAGCTGTACGGAACCCTGCTGGTCGGTATCTGCCCAGACAGGACGATACTGACGGTCAACACGCAGATGATCCAGTTCCGGAAGCAGCGTGTTGCTGCGGGAGAAGTCAAAGGTCATCTGCCATTCATCGAAATTAAGCGGTTCATCTGCGATACTCTCACCGCCCGGAACATCAAGAGAACCGGTCAGCGGGATAAGCAGCTGAATGGCACGCCAGGTATTCACGCCGTTCTTGTGATGCCCGTAGGCTGCGGAACTCTTTACGATGATCGGGCTGCCTTCAGCGACGAGCAGGTCGATCGCCGCCTGGATCTTCTCAGCGGGAACGCCGGTGATCTCCGCGGTCTTCTCCACGGTGAATTCCTGTACATATTCCTTGTACTCTTCGAAACCATGTGCCCATTTTTCAATGAACTCCTTGTCGTAGGCGTCCGCCTCAATCAGGCCGCGGCCGAAGCACAGGGCCATGGCGCCGTCGGTACCGGGTCTTGGCTGCAGGAAAATATCCGCCATCTTTTCAGCGACAGGCGTGACACGCGGATCGATCACGATGTACTTGACCTC
>JAGCAV010000341.1 GCA_017652545.1 Lachnospiraceae bacterium | reverse complement strand
GCCCCAGGCATAGGGTGCCGGATATCCGGAACGGATCATGGCGTTGGCACACAGGGCGCCGATGGAAGCCACGTCTGCCACGGAGGAACCGCTCATGCCGGCAAAAAGAATACTGGTCAGGATGTTCACATGTCCCAGACCGCCGGCGATCCATCCGACGATGTCTTCGCAGAAATCAAAGATCTTCTGGGCAACGCCGCCCTTTTCCATCAGTACGCCTGCCAGGAAAAACAGCGGGACCGCCACCATGACGAAGCTGTTCATGGATGAATACATCAGCTTGACAGCTGACGCGATCGTTGAGATGTCAAATACCAGGATCGCGGCTATGCTGGCCACGCCAAGGGCAACGGCAACAGGGATACCGAGCAGCATCAGAATCATGAATACGATCAGGATGAAAATACTCATTACTTCTTCCCTCCTTTCGCCTTCGCTGCCTCTTCGGCGGCGTTCTCTTCCGCGATCTGTTTCTTTGTCTGGGCCGCGATCGCTTCCATCTCCAGCTCCTCGGCTGTTGTCTTCAGCCGCCAGTTCTCAAACAGCAGCGTGTTGAGCGTCCCGATAAATCCGAAGATGCCGCCCACGGGAACCGCAATGCCCACCAGCCACATCGGGATACGCAGAGCTGAGCCCATCTCGCCCATCCTGGCCTGCTGCATGGCGGAACGGAATCCGAACCAGATGATGATGGCAAACAGCAGGAAGTTGCACACGTAGTAGAGTACATGGCATATTTTCCGGCATATCGGCGGCAGGGAGTTGACCAGTATCGTCACCCGTGAGGACTCGCTGTGGTTAAAGCCGGCGCCGACGCCGATCCACATCATCCACAGGAAGAATACACGGGTCGTCTCCCCGTACCAGGCCGCGTTGATGTTCATCAGGCGGCTGGCGATGCCGATCAGAACCACGACAAACAGGATCGCCAGGCACAGTCCGCCCAGCGCCAGCTCAATTTTCTCGGCAGCACCGAAGAAGCGCCTGAGCGGTGAATTATTTTGCTTGCTTTCCATTTGAAATACCTACCTCCTTTGTTCCTTTGCCTCAGAAAATCTCTTTCGGACGAAAGAAAAAGTCCGTTACACCTTGTCATTTTTTATTATAGGATGGACTGATGTTAATACACTGTTCAGAAGGGACAGTATTCCGTTAAGATTTGCCGCCAATAAAAGACAAAAAGAGACACCGCAGGACCTTTCCATCCTGTCGGGCGCTCCTGTATAATGAACCAAACGGTAAAATGGAGGAGGCACGACATGCAGTACGGACACTTTGACAATGACAGACGTGAATATGTGATCGACAGAGTGGATGTGCCCGTTTCCTGGACCAATTATATCGGTACCGGGGATATGGTCGGCGTGTTTAACCACACGGCTGGCGGCTATCTGATCTACAAAAGCTCCGAATACCACCGGATCACCCGCTTCCGTCCGAACGGGGTTCCCATGGACGGTCCGGGTCACTATGTCTATCTGCGCGACGCGGAGGATGGAGATTACTGGTCTGTCTCATGGCAGCCGGTGGGAAAACCGAAAGAGCATTACCGCTGCCGCCATGGCCTCGGTTATTCAGTGTATGAATGCGGCTACGGCGGCATCACGGCGAGCCAGACGCTTTTTGTCGGGATGGATGACCCGGTTCAGATCTGGGATGTGCGGCTGAGAAATGACAGCGGAAGGCAGCGCGCTCTGAGCGTGTTTTCCTACCTGGAATTCAGCTTCCATCAGGTGGATATGGACAACCGGAATTTCCAGATGAGCCTTTACGCGGCAGGCAGCCGCTTTGAGGATGGGGTGATCGAACACGATCTCTACTATGAGGAGGACGGTTACCAGTTCTTTGCTTCTGATTTTACGCCGGACGGTTTCGACTGCAGGCGCGACAGCTTTATCGGTCCCTACCGCACAGAAAGGAATCCGCTGGTGGTGGAGACAGGACAGACGGGGGGCAGCTTTGAAAAGGGCGGCAATCACTGCGGCTGCCTGAAAAAGGACCTGGTGATGGCGCCGGGGGAGGAGGCCAGGCTGATCTTTCTGCTAGGCGAAGGCGGTGTGGAAGCGGGCAGGAGCATGCGGGAGAAATATACGCCGGCGCGGGTCGATGAAGATTTCAGACGGCTGGCCGATTTCTGGGATCGGAAACTGACCTGCCTGCAGATCGATACGCCCAATGAGGGGATGAATACCGAGATCAATATCTGGAATCTGTATCAGAGTGAGATCAATGTCATGTTTTCCCGCTTTACCTCCTTTATTGAGGTCGGCGGCCGTGTCGGCCTGGGCTTCAGGG
>JAGCAV010000340.1 GCA_017652545.1 Lachnospiraceae bacterium | reverse complement strand
ATCCGCCAGCGATTTGACCGCGCCGTCCAGATCCCCGGTCGTAAACGCAAACCCGTAAGAGTATATGTCGTTTTCATCGGAGGTCCTGGTGGAATAGTGAAATACCGGGATATCCACACTCATCACATTCTTTTTACCGGCTTCCAGATTGACCTCCTGTTTGGGCGCCATCAGCGCCGAGTGCAGGATCTCCTCCGACATGCCGGCCTTTGCAAGCACGAAGTTTGCATTGGCGGAGCGGATACCCTCTTCCACCTTCACCCGGAGCGCCATGTTCTCGCGCACCAGGTCAAGGAATTCCCTCATCAGCTCATCGCGCTTGTCTTTTAATAGTCTGTGACCCTTCACGGCTGTAACCAGTTTCCGTTTCAGCCTGGTCAGTTCCATTCGGGTCGGATTGATCTGTGTTCCTGCCAAATCCTATCCCTCCGTTCCTGAAATCAATAGTACTCATCCAGCATCTTCTCGTTGATACGTTTCAGTTCGGAACGGGGCAGGATCCGCAGAAGCTCCCAGCCGATATCCAGCGTCTCTTCAATGCTGCGGTCTGTCTTGTAGCCCTGGGAAACATACTGTTTCTCAAACTCATCGGCAAACTTCGCATAGATCAGGTCTGTCTCGGTCAGAGCCGCTTCGCCCAGAATGACCATCAGTTCTTTTGCGTCCTTGCCGCGGGCATATGCGGCAAACAGCTGGTTCATGGTAGGCGCGTGGTCCTTACGGGTCTTGCCTTCACCGGTTCCCTTATCCTTCAGACGGCTCAGGGACGGAAGTACGTCCACCGGCGGGGTAATGCCCTTACGGTACAGTTCACGGGACAGAATGATCTGTCCTTCGGTAATATATCCGGTCAGGTCCGGGATCGGATGCGTCTTGTCATCCTCCGGCATGGTCAGGATCGGGATCATGGTGATGGATCCCTTCTTCCCTCTCTGCCGTCCTGCTCTCTCATACATCTGAGCCAGGTCGGTATACATGTATCCCGGATAACCGCGGCGTCCGGGTACTTCCTTACGGGCTGCCGAAATCTCACGCAGAGCGTCCGCATAGTTCGTGATATCCGTCAGGATGACCAGTACATGCATATCCTTTTCGAACGCCAGGTATTCCGCTGCCGTCAGCGCCATACGCGGGGTGGACACACGCTCTACCGCCGGGTCGTTCGCCAGATTGATAAACAGTACGCTCCGGTCGATGGCACCGGTTTCCTTGAAGGATTCCTCAAAGAAATGCGCTTCCTCGAAAGTAATGCCCATAGCGGCGAACACCACCGCGAATGGTTCTTCAGTGCCGCGCACCTTAGCCTGACGGGCGATCTGTGCAGCCAGCTGCGCATGCGGCAGACCGGATGCGGAAAAAATAGGCAGCTTCTGGCCTCTTACCAGGGTATTCAGGCCGTCAATGGCCGAAACGCCGGTCTGGATAAACTCGGACGGGTACGCACGCGCTGCCGGGTTCATGGGCAGACCGTTAATGTCCATGCGCTTCTCCGGAAGGATCTCGGGTCCGCCGTCGATGGTCCGTCCCAGACCGTCAAACACACGCCCGAGCATGTCCTCCGACACGCCAAGCTCCATGGCGTGCCCCAGAAAACGGACCTTGCTGTTCGAAAGATTAATACCGGTGGATGCTTCAAACAGCTGCACCAGCGCGGTGTCGCCGTTGATCTCCAGCACCTTGCAGCGTCTCACTTCACCGTTTTCCAGCTCGATCTCGCCCAGCTCATTGTAAGAAACATTTTCAACACCATTCACCATCAGCAGAGGTCCGGTGACTTCCTGTATCGTACGATATTCTTTTGCCATCTCTTACCCCTTTCCGACCATGGATGAAATCTCTTTTGCAAGTTCCTCGGAGATTTTCTCATACTCGTCATCGATCTGCTCTTCAGGCGTATATTTGAAACGGCCGATCCGCTCACGCACCTGCGCGCCGACCAGATCCGAAATGGAAACACCCTCGTCCAGGGCTTTGTTTCCCTGCTCATAGTAAGCATAGACCAGTTTCATCATATAGTACTGCTTCTTCAGAGAAGTATACGTATCGATCTCATCGAATGAGTTCTGATGCAGGAAGTCCTCACGGATGGACCGGGCCGCTTCCATTTTCAACCGGTCTCTTGCAGACAGGGCATCCATACCGACCATCTTTACGATCTCATTCAGGGAAGCTTCCTCCTGAAGCAGGATCATCAGGTTCTGGCGGGTGCTCATCCAGTCTTCTTCCACATGAGAATTAAACCAGGTCTCCATATCGTCCAGATACAGACTGTAGGAGGTCAGCCAGTTAATGGCCGGGAAATGTCTCTGATAGGCCAGATCCGCATCCAGGGCCCAGAACACCTTAACGATACGCAGCGTCGCCTGGGAGACCGGCTCGGAAATATCACCGCCGGGAGGCGACACAGCGCCGATGGCGGAAAGGGAACCTTCCCTGCCCTCTTTCCCGAGGGAAATGACACGGCCCGCGCGCTCGTAGAACTGCGCCAGGCGGGAACCCAGGTAAGCCGGATATCCTTCTTCACCGGGCATCTCCTCCAGACGGCCGGACATCTCACGAAGCGCCTCAGCCCAGCGGGAGGTGGAGTCTGCCATCAACGCTACGGAATATCCCATATCGCGGAAGTATTCCGCCAGGGTAATGCCTGTGTAAATGGAAGCCTCACGGGCTGCCACAGGCATGTCTGATGTATTGGCGATCAGAACAGTCCGCTGCATCAGGGATTCGCCTGTCCGGGGATCCTTCAGTTCCGGGAATTCGTTCAGAACGTCCGTCATTTCGTTTCCGCGCTCACCGCAGCCGATGTATACAACGATATCCGCTTCCGCCCACTTGGCCAGCTGATGCTGGGTAACGGTCTTTCCGGAACCGAAGGGTCCGGGGATGGCTGCCACGCCGCCCTTGGCGATCGGGAAGAACGCATCGATGACCCGCTGGCCTGTCACCAGAGGCATATCCGGCGGAAGTTTTCTCTGATAACGCCTTCCTATACGTACCGGCCATTTCTGCAGGAGACGGAGCTCAACTTCTTTTCCGTCCGGCGTCTCCACCTTGCCGATCACATCTTCCACCGTGTAATCACCGGTGGTGATCTCCTTCAGGGTGCCTTTTACCCCGTAGGGAATCATGATCCGCTGGGTTACTACCGCGGTTTCCTGTACTGTTCCGATAATATCTCCGGCTTCCACTTCCTCACCGACAGCTGCGGTAGCCTCAAAATGCCACTTTTTCTCGCGGTCCAGCGCCGGAACTTCGACACCGCGGGAAAGCAGGTTGCTGCCCGTGGTCTCCATGATCTTGTTCAGCGGACGCTGAATTCCGTCATAAATAGACCCGATCAGCCCGGGGCCGAGTTCCACCGACAGCGGGGCTTCCGTGGATTCCACCGGCTCTCCGGGGCCGAGGCCCTGTGTTTCTTCATATACCTGAATGGAGGCGCGGTCACCGTGCATCTCGATGATCTCTCCGATCAGGCGCTGCTCGCTGACGCGGACCACGTCATACATGTTGGCATCCAGCATGCCCTCTGCAATGACCAGCGGCCCCGCCACTTTCAATATTCTTCCTGTGCTCATATGAGCCGTTCACCATCCTCTCATTCATCATCGCCGAACAGGATATCGCTTCCGACTGCCTGCTCCACGCTGTTCTTCACTCCCTGCACGCCTTCCCCGGTATTGCCCTTTACGCCCGGGATCAGGATGATGGCCGGGGTCAGCCGGTCGGCATATCGTGCGATCTCTTTCTTCAGGGTGGCTGCCAGTTCTTCTGTTATATAGATGATCCCATATCCGCTCTCAGCGATCTGGTGCAGTGTTCTGACCGCTTCTTCCCCCGGAGTGACCGGAAACGTGGTAAGGCCAAGGGCAGCGAAGCCGTAGATACTGTCGTAATCACCCATCACTGCTATCTTATACATACATCTCCCTTGCCCTTTCCCGGATGACTTCCTCCGAAAAACCGTTCGCTTTGGCCGTCATTATGATCCGGGCCATCTTGATTTCGTTCTGTCTGGCCAGATAATATGCCACTACGGGCCCGATCGAAACCGAATTCATTTTCTGCGGACGGATCGACTGCATGAGACGGTTGTCACACCAGCGTTCGAACGCGGAAGGCGATTCCTTCAGCGCCGCGGCTGCTTCCGCGAACCCGTGGCTCTCCAGGTAAGCATAAAGCGCTTCCTCTCCCTTTGCCGCAGCGGTACACACTGCAGCCGCGTCCAGGGAAGATCCCTCCGCAATGGCTTCTTTCAGGAAATTCATCGATTTTCCTGTTCTGACACTGCGTGCCGCGATCCGGATATCGGCGACTGCCACCTGATCCGTAATGTATTTCAGGACCATCGGCTGTTTCAGCTTTCCGGCTGCCGCTGCCATGGCTTCCAGACATGCCCTGTCCACAATGATATCGCAACGCTGCGCATCGCGGGTGGACAGCATCTCCTCAAAGGCGCGCTGCGCGGTCGCTCTCATATGCTCCGGGAGTCTGGAATAATCTTTTTCCCGCAGAATGCGCTCCATCTCTTTCCCGTCATAACGGTCCAGCGCGTAAAAGATGCCCGGCACCGTCTCCTGTGTGCAGACCTCCTTGATTGCTGTCTTCAGATTATGATACAGCTGCGGAAAAGAAAGCACTTCCAGCACCTTCGGGTCGATCTTCAT
Organism: Lachnospiraceae bacterium; assembly: GCA_017652545.1. The sequence continues at coordinate 10,079 of JAGCAV010000340.1, read as the reverse complement.
TTCCCGCATCATAGCCAGATTCTTTTCTTCCTCTGCGGACAGCATCTGTTCAGAAGTCACGTGCGAAGAAGACGGATCTCCCCAGCCGCGGTCCGACAGAAACTGCAGGACAGACGCCTCATCCTTCATGGAGATCATCTGATTGATATCCGCATCGGTAAGAAGGGCCTTTTCCTTTACCCGGATCTGCGCAACGGCGAAAATATAATCCATATCCTTCATCTGCGCTCTCCTTTACCAAAGTATGGAGGATACCTGATCCCGAAGGGTTTCTCTGGCCTGCGCAAAGAGCGCATCCAGCGAGCAGTTTTCCTCCACGCCGCCGTATTTCAGGATAAAGCCGTTAGCGATCTTCGCCGGAACCTCACTGATGGTAAGACTCCCTCCTGCAGCCTTTGCTGCCTCGGATACTGCCTTTGCGAATCCCTCCGGCAGTCTCTTCAGGTCCTTCTCAGGCAGGCAAAGCTGCCCGTCTCCCGCATGGATGTTTTTCTTCAGCAGCGTTTCGATCATACGGAAGTAATCCTTCCCGTCCTGTCCGGCCAGTTTGTCATAGGCCTGCTGCAGAACCGAATCGATCACCTCCTGCTTCGCCGTAAGCATCGCCTGGCGCTTGCGCATGATCACGGAGGACTGGGTACGCTCCTCCTGCTGTGCGATGATGCGCTTTGCCTCCTCCTCTCCCGAGGACAGGATCGACTGCGCCTCCCTGGCAGCCGTGCCGGCGATCTCCTTTACCTTGTCTTCCGTTTCGGAAAGGAGTGCCTGTGCCGCTGTTTTTGCTTCCTGCAGGATCTCTTCTGTAATCTTATCTACTCCTGCCATAGTTTCTCCTAACTTATACATCAACCGGTACCGCTTTGTTCTTCACGCCGGGCATAAACAGCGCCCGGTGCGCATCTGCGATACCCATTCACAGCTCCGGTCCCGTTCTTGCTTACAGCTGAATATTGGAAACTGCCAGGATAGAGATCAGCAGTGCAAGGATGGCGTAGGTCTCAACCATAGCCGGGAACAGCATTGCCTTACCGAACTGATCCGGTTTCTTGGCAACGATCCCGATGGAAGCCACGGAGGTACGCCCCTGATGATAAGCGGAAACAAGGCCTACGATCGCGATCGGCAGGCATGCTGCCAGAATGGTGAGGCCGGTGGCCATGGACATGTCTGTCGCTGCCGCTCCGCCCAGAAGGCCAACCTTGGAAAGGGTGATAAACGTGACCAGCAGTCCGTAGATACCCTGCGTACCGGGAAGAAGCTGCAGGATAAGAACTTTCGCGAACTGGTTCGGATCTTCGCTGACTACGCCTGCTGCTGCCTGGCCTGCAAGGCCTACGCCCCATGCGCTTCCCATGCCTGCAAGGATGGTAGAAAGTGCTGCACCCAACAATGCCATAACAAAACCCATACTGAAATTCATACTGCTTTTTCCTCCTTAATCTGGATATATTTGTTTTCCACTTTAAAAGGTGTGAAGGGTTCTCCTCCGCCCTCATAAAATTTCCCGAAAAATTCCACGAACTGCAAACGGTTCGTATGTACATATGCGCCGAGCACGTTGATCGCGAAGTTCAGGGTGTGCCCGACCACAAAGATCAGGACAAAGACCACCGCGCCGACAACGCCTCCTCCGAACATGCCCGCCATCATATTGACGACATTTGCGATAACGCCGCTGGCAAGTCCCAGCGCCAGAAGCCTGGAATAGGACAGGATATCAGACAGCCATCCGGTCACGCCGTAAATGTCATAGGCCCCAAGAAGGATGCGGAGCACCCAGTTCTTGGTCTGCCGCTCCTGCATGAACAGGATGAGCACCAGTCCCGCGACCGTCATGATTTTTGCGAGCATCCCGAGTTTTGCCACCGGGGAAAAATCGAAGGAGTCTCCCGCGATGGATCCGAACAGTTCCGTCGGCAGCAGGATGAGCACCAGTCCGGTCAGGAACAGGTACCATGACAGAATGTCACTGACAAATCCTACCACATCGCCGTCCTTCAGATACTCATATCCTTTGATGCCCAGCCCGAAGTAAAGATGGATCAGGCCGAACAGCATACAGTAGATCAGAAGGCGCATCGGATTGTTCAGCGGTTCGAACCAGAGTGCCTTCAGGATCGGTTCACTGCCGGAGTATCCGAAGAACGTCTTCGCCACTGTATCGATGGCATCCCCGAAGAAGCCTCCGTACAGGAAACCCCAGACGGCAGTGGAAACACCGCACCAGAAGAACAGCTTGACCATCTTCCGGAAGCCATCCTCCAACTCTTTATATTTCAGAAGCACGATCCCGCAGGCAACGACCATGATCAGGCCGTATCCGCCATCGGCAAACATCATGCCGAAAAAGACCACATAAAAGATTGACATGATGAAAGTGGGATCCACATGTCCTTTGGTCGGCAGTCCGTAGGATTCCAGGACGCCTTCCACCGACTCCGAGAACTTGTTGTTGTGCAGCAGTGTCGGCTGCTCCTCGCCCTCCATCGGTTCCTCGACCTCCACGACAGCGCCGAACTTTTCGCTCAGCAGCGCGGAGATATCATCCGCTTTGCTCTTCGGGACCCAGCCTTCCAGGAAGAACGCGCTCTCTGACTGGGGAAGCGTCCCCAGAAGACGGTATTTCTCTGCCCGGGTCCGGTAATAATCCGCACTGATTCGCAGATCTTCCCGGTCGTCCGCCATGGATATGATCTCTTCTTTCAGCGCTTCAATCTGTCTGTTCTGTTTTTCAATGTCCTCTTCCAGCTTCTTCTGTGCTTCGGCCGGTGTCTTTTTTACCGAAAAGGACGGTTTCGCAAACCCCTCGGAGCGAAGGGCATTCTCCACGCTTTCCAGATCTTTTTTCAGGCAGACCACAGCCACGTTGCTGGAATCATTTCCCGAAAAGATCACTTCGGCATCCACGGCGGCATCCCCGCCAAGGTCTTTGGACGCGGCAGCTTTCAGCTGCTCGGCCGTCCAGGTGCCCGGAAGGGTTCCCACCAGCACACTGGTGCTTTTTGTCCCTTTGGCATTCATGGGGATGTCCAGCCCCATCCAGGGCTGCAAAGCGGCAATCTGGTTTTCATCCTTCAGAATATTGGCTTTGCACTCAGAGATCTCCTTGTTGGCCTTCAGGATCAGATTGGCCTTTTTCACATATTTTTTCTGGCTGTGAACGATCTCATGCAGTTTTCCCCTGGATACTGCCTCTTTTCCCGCAAACAGGCCGCCGGCATTCTTTTCCGGCGCATATTCATCCAGGACCTCCAGCGCCGCATCAAACATCTGGGCGCTTTTTTCAAAGCTTGCGCTCTGACCCTGGGTATCCATTTTCTGCAGGTCGGCATCGTCCAGGGCATCTGTGGTGATCTGCATACACCCCATGGACTGAAGAAGCTCGAGGATGGCTTTTCGGTTTTTCTTACTTGCGCAGACGCTTAGCTTCTGCATTTCAACAATTGCCACGAAAAAACCTCCCTTGTACTATGAGAGCAGTTTCGAAATGACTGCCTGGGCTGCTTCCGATGCTTTCCCGGCAGCTTTCTGCTTCAATTCTTCCGCCTCCGCCAGAGCTTCCTCATCAGCCTTCGCAAAGGCAGCTTCGGTGGCGGCTTTCGCCTTTTCCAACGCCTCTTCCTTTACCTTCTTTGCTGCTGCTTTTGCTTCCTCCAGCGCTGCGTCCGCATTGGTCCTTGCGTCCTTCAGAAGCTGATCCGCCTGTGTCTTTGCCTCAGCTGCCAGTTCGGCAGCCTTCTGTTCCGCTTCCTTTACAGCACGAATGGTTTCTCCTATCATTGAATCACCACCTTCATGAAACCATCAGAATCATAATATCAAGCCGTTAACCAGAGATGGTTCTGCTTAGCACTAACGCTCAGATTGTATCAGATTAACACTCTTTTGTCATTATAAAAGGTCCGAAATCATCCGCCGGACATCAAAAGATCCCCGCGTCAGATCTTTGCTTCCCAGAGTCCGTGCAGATTGCAGTATGCATATGCAGCGACCGGTTCATCCCCGGGAGCAAGCGCAAATACTGCCTTCGGCTCCCCGCCGGGAACAAGCGCTTTGCGCTGCATGCCCTGTCTGCTCTCCAGTGCGATCCACATAATATAATGTTCCTCCAGCATGGGATGGGCTGCCGAGCCGACCGTCACAGTCACAAGATTCCCTTCGGTCCCGATCACCGGAACATGTTTTTCCGCTGCTGCATCCGTGCTGTTTGGCACCATTTCCTTCATGGGTTCACCGCAGCACATGGTCGGACAGGCGGATTTCTGGATCATTCCGACGATTTTTTTACATTTTTCACACTGATAGAATTTCATGGCATCTCCTTTCGCAAAAAGGCGTCTGGTGTTTTCGACATTTTCGTTTCCGATAAAAATGATTATAGCATAACGCGTTCCCCGTCTGCAATGATACTGTTTTCTTAGTTTTGATTTCCTGCTTTCCTTTCTCCGGGGTTTTTCGTATAATGTGTTTGGATTGAAATCCGACAGTCGGAATGAATTGCAAAGAAAGGGGATTCTTGTTTTATGGCAAACCGGATCCTTGCAGTCCTTCCTCCACGGTACTGCATCCTGCCGCTGGCCGGCGCTGTCGCCGTCCACGTGCTTTCGTATTACGGGGCAAGGAAAATAAACGAACACCGGACGCATTACTGTTTCGCGCTTGCGGTCGATGAAAAAATTCCGTTTGTGCCGTCCTTTATTCTGATTTATCTGCTTTCTTTTGCGTTCTGGATCGCCGGATATCTTCTCGCGTCATACGACAGTCCCCGGGCCTGTTATCAGATCACGGTCGGAAATATCATTGCAGAAGCCGCTGCATTCCTCATTTTCATTCTGCTGCCCACCACAATGGAACGGGCACAGATCAACGGGACCGGAATCTTCAATGACCTGACGGCATGGTTCTACCGGATCGACCAGCCTGACAACCTGTTTCCCTCGGTCCACTGTCTGGAAAGCTGGATCTGCTTCTGCAGCGCTCTGACGATCACGCATGCGCCGCGCTGGTACCGGCCTTTTTCGCTGGTCTGCGCGCTTCTGATCTGCGCCTCCACGGTGCTGGTAAAACAGCATGTTGTCGTGGATATCCCTGCAGGGATCCTGCTGGCGCAGTTTGGTTTCTGGCTTGCCGGCCGGCTGCCGTGGCTGAAGTGAAACATTCCTCCCCGCCTGCAAAAACAGGACCGGCATAAAAGCTTCCGGCCTCCCTGCATTTTCAAAGAAAGGCATGGCTATCATATTATGATCGGCTATTATAATTATACAGTCATACTGACCTATTTATCCGTTGTATCCGGTACGCTCGGGATCATTGTCTGCCTGAGCGGGATCGGTCATCCCTTTATCGGGATGTTCTTTCTGATGCTTTCCGGTCTTTGCGATACCTTTGACGGCAGGGTTGCCCGGACCAAAAAGGACCGGACCGCAGCACAGATCAGTTTCGGGATCCAGATCGATTCCCTGGCTGATCTGATCTCCTTCGGGGTGCTTCCGCCCTGTATCGGCATCGCCATGCTGCGGATCAGCCCCAAGTATTCCGATGTGCCTCATATTCTGCATCAGCAGGTCGGGGAACCGCGTATCATATATCCTGTTTTTCTCATCGGGATCGGCATCCTCTATGTGCTGGCAGCCGTCATCCGTCTGGCCTATTTCAACGTTCTGGAAGAACACGGCAGTTCCGGTGAAAAACAGGTCCGGAAGTATTTTACCGGTCTCCCGACGACCTCGGCGGCGCTTATCTTTCCCACGGTTCTTCTGATCCAGTATGTCACCAAAAGCGAACTTGCCATCATCTATTTCGGAGTCATGCTGATCACCGCTTTCCTGTTTGTTTCCAGAATACGCGTTCCGAAACCGAACCTGAAAATGGTCTTCGTTCTGCTGGGAATCGGAACCGTGGAATTTATTCTTCTGCTGATCATCCGGTTTTTCCTGAAGCGGTAGCTTGCGCCGCCCCGGTATCCTCTTTTTCAAGGAGCGGTCATGATGACTCCTGTACAATTCCTGTATCATACAAATACCGGAAGAGCGCTTCTTCCGTTTCTCACAGACCGCCGTCTTTCCCGGCTGTGCGGTTCTTTTCTGGATTCCCCGGCCTCTGCATTTCTGATCCCCGGCTTTGTAAAACGCGCCGGGATCGACCTGTCAGAATTTGAAACGGAGAACATGAAAAGCTTCAACGACTGCTTCAGCAGAAAGATCCGGGACGGACTGCGGCCGGTATGCGAAGATCCGGACGCGCTCATTGCGCCGTGCGACGGACTGGCAAAAGCTTTTCCGATCCGGGAAGACACTGTTCTGCATGTGAAAGAGTGCAGCTACACCGTCTCTTCCCTGCTGGGAAATGCGCATCTTGCAGCCCGCTTCGAGGGAGGCGTCTGTCTGGTATTCCGGCTCTGTGTAAATCATTATCACCGGTACTGCTACATCGAAAGCGGCAGAGCCAGCCGGAACGTGTTCCTGCCGGGCGTGCTCCACACCGTCCGTCCTGATGCGCTGGATGTATTTCCGGTATTTGCGCAGAACTGCCGCTCCTACACACTGATCCGCACCAGAACGGCAGGCACCGTCCTGCAGATGGAGGTCGGCGCCATGCTGGTGGGCCGCATCCGGAACCATTATGAAGAAAGGGATGTTGTCCGCGGACTGGAAAAGGGCTATTTCCAGTACGGCGGTTCAACGGTCATCGTACTGCTGCAGAAGGGAAAAGGACCCTCCCTGGAACGGTATCTCGAAGCGGGACGGACCGGAACCGAGATCCCTGTCCTCATGGGACAGCGCCTGTAAAAATGTCAGCCAGCTGCCACAGCCTGCGGGAAAAATCCCGCCGGAAGAAAGGAAATGCCTATGATCTATACCATCACTGTAAATCCGGCCGTAGACTATCACATGGATCTGACAGAAAGCGGACTGCATCCGGGACAGATCAACCGGTCCGCGAAAGAAGAACTCTTTCCCGGCGGAAAAGGAATCAATGTATCCGTCATTCTCTCCAGACTGGGCGTTGAAAGTACGGCATGGGGGTTTGCAGCCGGAAAAACGGGGCGCCTGCTGGAGGCGATCACAAATGAGTTCGGATGCCGGTGTGATTTTATCTATCTGCCGGAAGGGGAAACGCGCATCAATGTAAAACTGGACTGTGCACAGGAAACAGCAGTCAACGGTACCGGGCCGCAGATCGGAAAAGCGCAGATCCACGATCTTCTGGACCGGGTTACAGCGCTTACCGCTTCAGACACCCTGGTCCTTTCCGGAAATCTGCCGGGCAGCGCCGGGGATCTTTACCAGACCATCTGCAGGATCTGTTCTGAACGCGGCATCCGTTTTGTCGTGGACGCCGAGGGAGAGGCCCTGCATTCCACATTCTCCTGCGGTCCCTTCCTGATCAAGCCGAACCAGGAAGAACTGCTGGAAATGTACCACTCCGGAAAAAACACGGAGGAAGAGATCATTTCCCTGATGCACCGTGCGCAGGCGGAAGGAGCGGCAAATGTATTCGTCACCCTTGGCGGGGACGGCGCTCTCCTTCTGACAGAAGACGGCAGGCTGTACCGGGCTGTGCTGGAAAAGAAACTTCCCATGGTTTCAACCGTCGGTGCGGGCGACTCCAGTATCGGAGGGTTTCTTGCCGGACTGGAACGATATAACGGGGATGCCGCAAAAAGCATGCGTCTGGCGTGTGCCGCGGGTTCCGCCACGGCTTACCGGAAATGGCTGGCCTCCGGACCAGAGATTGAAGCGGTAATGGAAGATGTCTGTGTGAAAGAATACCGGGCGTAACGGTCCGGTTTCGCCACGGCAGGGATCGGTATCTGAAACGTATGATTAGGAAAGGAATTTTTCGGGATGATTACAGAAGCATGCAAGATTGAACTGGCCCGCAGGGCAATGGAAATGCGTCAGATGGCATACGTCCCTTATTCACATTTCAGCGTGGGCGCGGCCCTTCTTTCAAAAGACGGAACCGTTTTCACCGGCTGCAACGTAGAGAATGCTTCGTTTCCGGCAGGACTCTGTGCGGAACGGGTCGCCATGTTCTCCGCTGCCGCCGCCGGTCACCATGCCTTTGAAGCAATTGCTGTCTCCGGAGGAAAAACGGGAGAACCGCCCGTCGCCCACTGCCTCCCGTGCGGCATGTGCCTGCAGGTCATGAGTGAATTCTGCGAGGGTTCCTTTCAGGTCTTCCTGGTGGAAAGCGAAACGGAGATCGAAGAATACAGACTGGACGATCTCCTGCCCCATGTTTTCAGGAGTCTTAATGAATGACAGACCAGGCTGCCCTGCTCCTGCACAGAACATAAAATCGGATAACACAAAAACACCCCGCCCTTTTGCAGCGGGGTGTTTTCATTACAATATTCCTGTCAGAAAGATCTCCAGCCCGATCCCGATCAGGATCAGGCCTCCCAGGATCCCTGCACCGCCTGAGAACCGGGTCCCGAACCGTTTCCCGATCTTCAGTCCCGCAAGACTGAACACGAACGTTACGGCGGCAATGATAAGCGAACCCGTTACCGCCCTTACCGGGCCGTACTCCGCAATGGTAAATCCGACGGACAGCGCATCGATGGAGGTGGCGATTCCCTGAAGCAGCAGTGCACCGCCGCCGAGCGCGGCAAGTTTCACTCCGGCATCCATACTGCTCTCTTCCGTGACAGAAGGATGCCCGATGGTATTCCCGTCGGAACCTTTCTCTTTTCCGGACACCTTCCGGCCGCGTATTTCCCGGATGCCCTCCAGCAGCATTTTCCCGCCGATCCACGCCAGGAGCAGCAGCGCGATCCAGGGGATCAGCTTTTCCAGTTTCTGAAACATCTCCAGGATGGTATGCACGCACACCCATCCCACCATTGGCATGAAAGCCTGAAAGAACGCGAAAACTCCTGCGATCAGGCACATCTTTGCACCGGACATCGCCGGTTCATGCAGTCCGTTTGCCAGGGAGACAGAAAAGGCATCCATTGAAAGTCCCACACCCAGCAGGGCACTGTTCAGGAAAAACATTACATTCCATTTCATCATTTCAGGTATTCTAGTCCTTACGCCGTCATCCAATCAGTCCGGGTTCACATGGATCATAACATGCTTGATATCGGGGAACCGTTTCTCGACCAGATCGTGCAGTTCTTCCGCGATCTGATGCGCCGCATACAGCTGCAGATCCCTGTCCAGACGCACTTCCATGTCCAGATAGATCTTGCGTCCGAATTCCCTGGTGCGGAGCAGGTCGATCCCGTGTACCCGGGGATCCTCCAGCACACAGGCGCGGATCTCGTCCTCATACTCCGGACTGCAGGAATGGTCTGTGAGCTTGTCAATGGCATCCCGGCAGATCGACCACGCAGCCTTCCAGATAAACAGGGAAATCAGAATTCCTGCCAGCGGATCCAGAATCCGCATCCCCATACGGGCCCCGAAAATACCGATGAGCGAGCCGATCGAAGAGAACGCGTCTGAACGATGATGCCATGCCTCTGCCCGCAGGGAATCAGAGCGGATCCTTTTGGCGTTCAGATAGGTATACCAGTACATCCCTTCTTTGACTGCAATGGAACAGATCGCGGCGATCAGCGCGATCAGTCCGGGGTAAGGCGATACCTTGTAGGAACCGGACAGGATCTTATGCATTCCCTCCGATACCATCCCGGCACCGGCGATGAACAGAATGGCGGCCAGCAGGAGGGACGCCAGGCATTCAAAGCGTTCATGTCCGTACGGATGCTCTTCATCCGCCTCCTTTTCCGATACCGTCGCCCCGATCATGACGATCAGGCTTCCTGCAATATCCGAGGAGGAGTGAATGGCGTCACTGATCATGGCGTCCGATCTTCCGACAAAACCGGCGACAAATTTAAATGCGGCCAGGATCAGATTTCCGATCATGGAGATCACGGAAACACGTCGGATGGTCCTCCCGTATTCACTGTCCGGGCTCTCCCCCGGCACAAATAACTGTATTAAGCGTTTCATTTATTTTACCCTGCACTTTGCCGGTTTGCTCCACTTTCCGTATACCGGCTTTCCGGCAGAATCAGTCTTCCATGCGCGCACGCGGGCATACCACGTTTTCCCCGACGT
>JAGCAV010000339.1 GCA_017652545.1 Lachnospiraceae bacterium | reverse complement strand
TCTGCACATGAAGGCAGAACTGGAAAAGCTGCCCCTCCCGGAGCCGGACCGCACAGCGGTCGCGCAGCGCATGGAGCAGCAGCTTTCAAATGCCCGCGAATGGCGGGATGTCATCAATACGTTCTTTTTACGCTTCAGCGGCGCTGCAGACGAGAAGAGGCGCACCATTTTCGCCTGAGAAGCGGTCTGCGTCCGCAAACGGTCCCGGGACGGTCCGGATCCCTCTGTGATCACCGAAGTAATCCGTGTCAAACAGGATGCCGGTTCCGTCCGGATTTTCAAAGCGCTGTTCCGGTTCGAAAGCGCAGCCAAGCGTTTCACTCGAAATGATACCGGTCCTGAAATCCCCCATCAGTTCGTAGACATTGGTCTTCAGACAGCAGTTTCCGTTCTCCTGTTCGAGGCTGACAAAGGCCTCCTTGCCGGATACAAATCCATCCTTCTCGTGTTTGCTGACGGTCGCGCTGTTGAAATAGGCGTTTCCCCCGACCCACACAGGCAGATGCCCGAAATGGTACTGTCCCAGAGCGTGCATATCCGGTTCCCGGTCCATCATAAAATGGGAGATCCATTCATCATAGGCGGGAAAGATATCAAACGGCTGTGTGCCGACAACGGTATAATCCGGCTGCTGCGGCGTTCTGGTCTCATCCTCCACCGGATACTGCTGGATAAAGATGTTGTGATAGATCCGGTCATCTCCGTGAAGGATGGTCATAAACCCTGCGACCTCCGTCCGGTGGCGGATATGGTAGGGTGTATAGCGCGGTTCCCTCTGGCCGTTCACGATACTGTCCACACCGGAATTGATGAGGCTGAAGGACCCTGCGCACAGATTGTGCACACAGGCGATCCCCTCGCTCGGAATCGTGACCGCAACCCTGGAGAGCAGCACATTGTTATCGATCAGGGTCGGTCCGTGGCCAACTTCGATGAACACATCCGTGTTGAACATGGCGCCCTGTGCCTGCGCCTTTCCTTCCGGCCTCTGGTTGTCATGGAGCAGGTTCTGCGTCACTCTCGCGCCCTGTGCTTCCCAGTCCAGCCAGACGCCCATGATGCAGTGATGGATGTGATTGCGCCGGATGGTCACGTCAATGGCGGCATGCAGCTTGATGCCCGCCGTCTCAGCACCGCCCAGCTGCTGGGAGTTACAGATGTGATGGATATGGCAGTCCTCGATCGTTGAGAACACGCCGCCCATCCTGCCGACAATTCCCGTCTGTTCACAGTGGTGAATGTGGCAGCGGCGGATGATGTGACTCCCGACCTTCTCCTTCAGCCATCCGTGATACTGACCGCGGCAGACAGCATCCCGCTCCATCTGCGTCGGGCTCTTCACATGCTTCGTATAGAAATACATGTCGTTTTCGGGATCCCGGTATTTGCCCAGGGAAATGCCGCAGCACCGGCTGTTGCTGATCTCGCAGTCCTCAATGATCCAGCCCCTGCTCCAGTGCGGTCCGATCATGCCGTCCTGGTAGGCGGCGGGCGGTGCCCAGGTCGTAGCGGCCTTTTCAATGGCAAACCCGCTGACCGTGATGTATCCGATCCCGTTCTCCTCCGGCATAAAACAGTTCCTGCGGACGCTGATCTCCACTTTTGCCGAATTCGGGTCTTCTCCATGGAAATTTGCGTACAGCGCAGTCTTTCCGTCTTCCTGACAGGTATACCATTTCCAGGAAGATTCCTCATCATTCCAGGCAAACGGATCAGGCGCTCCGGCTTCACACTCTTCAAGAGATGCCGTTTCATACATCATCCGGTCGTTATAATAGACCGATCCGGTGTGACGTATGGTCGGGGCAAAATACCAGTCTCCGCATACGTAAGTCGTGTAGGGATTATAGGATCCGAACACCCCGTTGTCCACGACAGCCTTCCATACATTTCCCTTCCAGTGTGTCCAGCCGGGAATCAGTTCCGCGCCGGTGATCACAGCCCCGAGCGGGATCTCGCTCCGGTAGGTGATCCGCTTTTCTTCCGTACCGGCATGCCGTGGGTGTACCGCTTCCCGGTAGATTCCGGGCGCTACCAGGATCTCGTCGCCGGGCAGAGCGTTTTTAGCCGCGTCCGAAATCCGTCTGAAAGGCATCATCCTGCTTCCGTCTCCGTCACGTCCCGCCTTGCAGTCAACATAGAGTACCCTGTTCTTTTTCATCGGTCGACCCTTTATTCCTTCCTTCATTTAAACAGCAGCGGCAGAAAATCATGGATGCATCTGCGCCAGACACTCCAGTCATGACCGCCGGGGAAAGTCTTTCTGATCATATGCAGTCCCCTGCCGGCAAGCATCCTGTCATCCCGCTCAAAATGGTCAAAAAACATATCTTCCGTGCCCATGGCCCTGTAGAACACGCGGAAGCTTTCATTAAAACGTTCCTGATCTTCCAGGAGCGCCAGGTGGCTGTCCGCCTCCTCTTCCCTTGGTGACCGGAGAAATCCGCTGAAAAGACCCGCGTATCCGAACAGCTCTGGATGTGTCAGCGTCACCACACTGGTCTGGAAGCTGCCCATGCTCAGACCGGCCATGGCCCTGCCCCACTTATCGGTCCTCACCGGATAATGTGCCTGTATAAAGGGGATCAGGTCTGTCGTGATCACATGGGTAAACAGGGAAAAGACCTGACCGGCATGATCTTCTTTCGGATCATCGCGCTGCAGCCGCGCCATGCCGTTCCCCATCACGATGATCATTTCCTTCATCATGCCGTCATGCGCAAGGCGGTCCGCGATCCTGCCTACATGGCCCTGGAAGACCCATCCCGTCTCATTTTCCCCGTAGCCGTGCTGCAGATACAGGACCGGGTATTGCCGGCCCGGGTCAAAACGCGCCGGCGTATAGACCAGGCAGATCTCCTCCTTGCCTGTCACGGAAGAGGGATAATAATGCCGGGTCACACTGCCGTGCGGTATTTCACCCAGTGCATCCCACTCAGCCTCCGCGGGCACGGGAATGTCCAGGAAATTCATCGGCCTGCAGCAGCCGTACCCGATCGGCAGGTACGGGCTGAGCACATCCGCCCCGTCGATCTTCAGAAAAAAGTACTGAAATCCCCGGCCCAGGTCCAGGACTCCCTCCCACATCTTTTCTGAAACACGCGAAAGCGGGTTCAGCTTCCCGAACTGATCGATCGTAACTTCCCCGGCGCCAGGCGCCATGATCCGGATCCGGACCCTGCCGTCCGGGAGGATCTCAAATCCCTGGTCCCCATCCCTGTCCGGTTCCCCGAAGTACGGATCAAACGACAGGGCGGTATCAAGCGGCCGGTCTTGTCTCATAGGTCTCTTCCTTTCTGCTCCTCAGCTGTCATCAGACAGCCTGCCGGCTCACTCCTTCACGCTTCCGACCGCAATGCCTGTCACAAAGTACTTCTGCAGGAACGGATAACCGACCAGGATCGGCACGGTGGCAATGACTGTGATCGCGCAGCGGATCGTGACCGGCGTGGTCTGTCCCAGGGTCTTCATGGCATCCGCAGTCGCCTTGGCCGCATTGGCGCTTGCCTGTGTAGTCGCAAGCTTCATCTTCAGCAGATACTGCAGTGTAAACAGTTCCTTTTTCCCGCCGTTGTACAGGTACGTATCAAACCAGCTGTTCCAGCTGCCAACAGCCACGAAAAGGGCAACCGTTGCCAGCACCGGCTTGCACAGCGGGAAGATGATCTGCCAGAACAGCCGTATGTCCCCGGCGCCGTCGATCCGGGCTGATTCCACAAGGGCGTCCGGAAGGCTGCTGATATAGGTACGGATCACGATCATGTTGAAACAGGAGAACATGGTCGGGATGATGTAGACCAGATAGGTGTTGCCCAGATGCAGCATCTTGGAGATCAGCAGGTAGTTGGGGATCAGGCCTGCGTTGACATACATGGTCAGAACCATGATCAGCGTAATGGATTTGCGCAGCACAAATTCCCTGCGGGAAAGGGCATAGGCAAGCATGCTGGTCCAGAAAAGATTGAGCAGTGTAATGAGCACGGTCTTGGATGCCGAGATCCAGGCTGCCCTGTACACAGCCATATCCGACAGGATCGTCTTGTAACTTTCCAGGGAGAAGACTCTCGGCCACAGCCCGATGTTGCCACGCAGCGCGTCCGTTCCGTCGTTGAACGAATAGGCGACTGTATTGACGACCGGATACAGCGTGATGAACATGAGCAGGATCAGGAACAGGGCATTACAGACCGGAAAAACAATATCATGATGTTTTCTTCTTGTAGCAGTCATACGCTTTCTTGCCCCCTTCCTAGATCAGCGTGCTCTCATCCAGCTTCTTCGCCAGCGTGTTGGCGGCAAAGAGCAGAATGATCGCAACGATGCTCTTGAACATACCCGCAGCCGTCGCAACGCCGTACGCCTGCTTGGAAATACCGTATTTCAGGACAAAAATATCGATCGTCTGGGACCAGTCCATGACAAGGCTTGAACCAAGCAGGTACTGGATCTCGAAACCGGCTTCCATCAGATGGCCGATGTTCATGATCAGCAGGATCACAAAAGTGGATTTGATCCCCGGCAGGGTAATATACCGGATCTTGTTGAAACGTCCGGCCCCGTCGATGGCGGCAGCTTCATACAGCGTCGGATCGATCGCCGTCATGGCTGCAATGTAAATGATCGTATTCCATCCGACTTCCTTCCAGACGTTGATGACACCGACAAGCCACCAGAACAGTTTCCCCTCACCCAGGAAGAAGATCGGTTCTTTGATCAGATGAAGGCTCATCAGAACCTGGTTGATCGGTCCGTTGCTGGCAAAAATGTTCTGTGCCATACCGACGACGATAACAATACTCAGGAAATGCGGCAGGTAGGTAACGGTCTGGACAACGCGCTTAAATCCTGTTCTGCGGACTTCGTTGAGCAGGATCGCCAGCAGGATGGATGAGACTGTTCCCAGGACCAGATTGATGACGCTCATGCCCAGCGTATTCCGGATACTGTTTATGAAATCAGCGCGTCCGAACAGCCAGTTGAAATTCTTCCATCCGACGAATTTGCTCCCTGTGATCCCCTGCTTCGGCTTGTAATCCTGGAAAGCCGTGATCCATCCCCACATGGGTACATAGTTGAACAGAAGAACATAGAGCAGCATCGGCACGGACATGACGGCAAGCTGCCATTGACGGCTGAGCGTTTTCCAGAAAGGCCTTTTGGGCGGTCTCCCCGCAGCCGCCGGCGCTTTTGCTGTGATATTGCTCATGGCAATACCCCCTTTTCTGTGATTCTGATCTTCGGAAGATGCTGCCTGATGACAGTCATTTCACGAAAGCGAGGGGAGAGATAATCTCTCCCCCCTGATACCTTAGTCATGTATTGACCGTTTCAGCGGTTCGTCTGAGTATCACCGCGGCTTATTCGTTATCAAGCACCTTGGCGGCTTCAGCCTGAACAGCTTCCCACATAAATTCGCCGAAGATCGTCGCGGAAGGAGTAATCTCCTCAACGAACTCATCCCACAGAGCGTCAAACTCATCCGGCTCGCACATGATCAGCTCGGGCAGGTATTTGTCCTGGATATCCAGGAAGTCCTGATGGTCCACATCGACCGGTGAATAGTCGATCTGCCATGCCTCGCCGTACGGTGCCAGCTCGATCGGCGGATTGACGAAATCAGCAAACTTCTGATATCCGTAATGGCTCAGGAAGTCCTTGTCATAATCGGTCATCTGGCCGAACACGATCTCAGGCTGATTCTTCGGCTCCCAGCAGTTGCCTTCCAGTTCGCCTTCCAGGATCCAGCCCTGTTTCTTGGGGCTGCTCTCGAAGAAAGCGTCAGCCTTGTTGTGCAGTTTCCAGTTGTTGTTCAGGCTGTTCTCATACTGCTCCTGAGACATGACCAGACGGCCGTCTTCCACGGAGTAGTCCTCGCCTTCCACGCCCCAGTTGAAGAGCAGCTGCCACTCGTCAGACATCATCTCTTCCCACATGGCAACAATGCGCTCCGGGCATTCGCAGTTGACGGAGATGCCAAAACCGCGGCGTACATTCGGAAGGGAACCGTTGACATAGTGCTCTTCGATCTCCTGGCCGTCCACATACTCGGGATCGTACACAAGGCCGAGGGCGACATAGGTGTTCTTATCCATCTTCGCGTCTTTCAGCGCCCAGGTGGCATCGTTGAAGTCCCAGGTCTGGTCGAACATGCCGAGCACGGTGCCGCTGGAAAGAGCCGCAATGTACTGGTCATAGTTCATCACGAAGGTATCCTTGCTGATCAGGCCCTTGTGGAACTCCTCGTTCAGCTTTTTGTAATAGGGTTTTGCATAGGGCTTGTCGATGAAGGTCTCGGTGTAGAAATCATCTGAATTGACATCCACGAGAACCTCGCCGTCGTTCGGGCGGCCCATCAGATGCTGGACCGGATTGATCAGGCAGAAATGACGCCAGTCTTCGCAGAGAATGTCGAAGCCGGTGTACGGGGTGCCGTTCTCATCCGTCGGATTTGCCTCGATGAAGGCATCCAGCAGATCAAAGTATTCATTCAGGGTATGGATCTCGGGATAGCCGCCCCACTCAAGGACCTGTTTCTGAATGAAGAAGGCAGGACCGTTGACCTCATTCACGATCTGCTCGCCATCGTCAAGGCCATAGTTCGGAATGATGTACAGAACATCGTTGCCGTCCTCATCCTTCTCGATCAGGCGCGCTTTCTGCGGCTCAATGTGTGCCCACAGACGCGGTGTTTTCTCGGGGCTGACATAGTCCAGCAGGTTGATCAGGGCACCGTTCTGAATGATCAGGTCCGCGCTGTTGCCGCCGTCAAACAGATCCGGATAATCCTCGCCGGCGATCATCATGCCAAGCTTCTCATCCAGGTCTCCTGCCAGGAACTCAAACTCAAAGGTTATACCGAACTCATCCGCGATCTTCTGATAGATCTTGTTGTCGTCCGCCGGCTGGTCCTTGGGGTCGCCGCGGAAAACGGTCAGGGTGATGGGTTCCGGCGCTTCGTCAGCCACTGCCGGGATAGAAAGCAGCGGAGCCGAGGCAAGTGTCAGAGCCAGTACTGCAGCAAGGATCTTTTTCATTTTTTCTCCTCCTTCATATTTCTTTATTGTTAGAGAATACTGCAAACACCTAGTTTCTAAATCGTTTTTGTAAAAAGGAGTGACAAATTGTTGCTGAATATTTCCCCTATATCCTACCATTATCAGTTAATAAGCTCTTTATAATTCTTGCCTTTTAAAGGTCGATTATTGCTATTATGATTTCCGAAATTTTCGTCATTTAGTCAAGTTTTACATAATCAATCCACTAATTTTGTGTAATATGACAATGAAATCATTTTCGATCTGTTGTTTTCTTCGCCCAAATCATTGTTTTCAGCGTGTTTTTCCGCATCCTTTTGCAATCAAATAAGCATTTATTATGTCCTGCGGTTGCCCCCAGTAAGCCGCAAATAATGCGCAAGTATTAAGAATAAAGTCCGCAAGCGGACTTCAGCTCCCCAGTCCCTTCACTCATGAGGGGAGCGCAGCAGGACTTTGCGCGGCCCTGCTCGTCCGGGGGACGAGCGTTCAGGGCGGACCGAAGCGGAGCGTAGACCGAGCACGGTCGCGAAGCGACATCTTCCTTACGTGCGAGTGCGCATCCCCGCGGAGCGTTTATCATCTGGGAAATTCGGAAGAATTTCCCAGACGATAAAAAACGGCAGAACCCCAGGGGGATTCTGCCGTTCAGCAAATGACCGGCTCGACACAGCCGTGTCTGTTTATTCATTTGTCCGTCCGGCATGATGCCGGATGATAAGGCCGCGTGGTTATTTCACAACGCCCTTCTGCAGGATCAGGTTGGCATAGATCGCTGTCTCGCCGGACTGGATGATGCAGTAGCACTTTTTGGCCTGCTCATAGAACTCAAAGCGCTCATAGGAGCCGAAAGCCTTCTCACCGCGCTCATCATACTTTGCGACGATCTTCTTGTACTCATCGATGAT